>JAAUQQ010000256.1 GCA_012032745.1 Synechococcales cyanobacterium RM1_1_8 | reverse complement strand
TGGGGTGAGGGCAGGTTGGGGTGAGAGCAGCCAAACTTAAGCCGCAATCTACTAGGCCAGTTTTAGGCCAGTGTTCGGCAACCGTTTACCCCTACTCAAGATACAGAGATTTCCATGCCATTCTCCCCTTCTCCTGTCCTGGTCACCGGAACTGCTGGCTTCATTGGTTTTCACGTCTGCCAAGCTCTCCTTGAGCAAGGTCATTGGGTCGTGGGCGTCGATAACCTCAACGCCTACTATGATGTCAACCTGAAGTTGGCTCGGATCAACGAACTTCAGCCCCATCCAAGATTCCAGTTTGAGCGCTTGGACCTGAGCGATCGCCGCGCAACCGAGCAACTGTTTGCCAACCAGCGCCCCCGGCGGGTGGTGCATCTCGCGGCCCAGCCCGGCGTCCGCTATTCCATCGAAAACCCCCATGCCTATGTAGACAGCAACCTGGTGGGGTTCATGAATGTGCTAGAAGGCTGCCGTCACCAAGGAGTTGAACACCTGGTTTACGCCTCGTCTAGCTCGGTCTATGGCGCGAACCGCACCCTGCCCTTTGCCACCGATCACAATGTCGATCGCCCCATTAGTCTCTACGCCGCCACCAAAAAAGCCAATGAACTGATGGCCCACACCTACAGCCATCTCTACGGCATTCCTGCCACCGGACTGCGCTTCTTTACGGTCTATGGCCCCTGGGGGCGGCCTGACATGGCCCTGTTCAAGTTCACCAAAGCAATCCTCACAGGCCAGCCGATTCAACTCTATAACCAGGGCCAAATGCAGCGCGACTTTACCTATATTGATGACATTGTTGAGGGTGTCTTGGGGGTGTTAGCCCAGCCTCCCCAGGCGGCGATCGCCACCACCGAAGCTAGCAGCAATGGGGAAAGCGAGAACCCAGCCCTAGCGCCAGCCCCCCACCGCCTCTTTAACATCGGCAACCACCGCCCCGTTGCGCTCATGCATTTTGTCGAAACCCTAGAAACTGCCCTGGGTATGACCGCCATCAAAGAACTGCTGCCGATGCAGCCGGGAGATGTGCCTGCAACCTATGCTGACATCAGCGACCTCACCGCCGCCGTGGGCTTTGTACCCCGCACGCCGATCGAGGCTGGCATTCCCAAATTTGTGGACTGGTATTGCCGGTACTATGGTGTAAGCCTTGGTGATGCAAAAGGCTTTTCTGAGTCTCGACGCGAGACAAGAGTGGCCTTTGAGAAGCTGAGTCTGATGTCTTGAATGATGCGGGCGTTCAGCGGAGATTGCGCTGAAAACGGCGCGGGGCTATGGGGATGGCGGTGGGGATTTTGGTGGATTTGAAGGATGTGGCGATCGAACAGGGCAAGGTGGTGGCGTTTATGACGCGGGTGCAGGCACTTCAGAAGCAGTATTCCGGCCGACCGGCATTGAAGAAGCGGATGAAGGATGCGAACTTGCTGGACTAGCTGAATGTCAATAGTTCGCAATTCTGATCTCCTGAAGATCAAGCATGGCGAATCATGTAACCGACCCCGCAGCGGATAAAACCTCTCTTGTCCCCCTTGCACTGGGAGCAAGACTGGAGCCGTCCCCTTGCAGACCTGCGCCACGGGCTGGGGCTGACCGCGTGCCAGGCCAGCCCCAACCCGCGCTCAGTCGTCCTGGGCTGGAGCGGGAACCCAGACTGACACCGAGCCTCCCTTGCAGGAAAACTGCCCCCAGCCCCACTCATTTGTCGTCACCGGCTCCGCAATATGTTCCGTGATGTCAATAAAAGTGCGGTTGGGCTCGCCCACCTCCATCCACTGGCTCGCCCCAGGCCCCACGCTGATCAGTACCGCCAGGGGATCGGGATGTTGGCCATTGCCTAGGCGAGTCCAGCCGATGTGGTCGGGGTGGTCAAAGTAGTCGTATTGCTCACCGTAGGCATTGTGGGTGCGCGCGGCGAGAAACCGATCGATCAGCCAGCGGTGGGAGTCTAGCCAGATCTCGTATTCCTGACCATCCCGGCCGCGATCGCGATAATGGGCCCCCTCATAGTCCGCCTGGAACACACAGGGATAGCCATCCCGCCGCAGCAAAATCAAGGCATAGGCCAGGGGCTTAAACCAGGCTTCCACCACGGACTCCAGGGCCTGGAGGGGTTGGGAATCGTGGTTGTCCACAAAAGTCACCGCCAGGGAAGGTTGGGCCTGCACCAGGGTGCCATCGAAAATGCCGCGCAGGTCGTAGGCTTGACCGGCCAGGCTGGCGCGGTGGAAGTTGTAGTGCAGCGGCACATCAAAGAGGGAAATGCGCCCGCCCGTGCGCCCGAGGAACCATTGCAGCGAAGCGAGGTCTTCGGACCAATATTCACCGACGGTGAAGAGTTCGCGGTGGCTGTAGCAGCGCACATGGTCGAGCCATTCGCTGAAGAAGCTGGCCCGCACATGCTTGACCGCATCTAAGCGGAAGCCATCGATGGCGGTGGTATCCAGCAGCCACTCGCCCCAGTGGTTCAGTTCGCCCTGCACCTCCGGCACATTGGTATCCAAGTCGCAGGCCATCAAAAAGTCATAGTTGCCGTGGCGCAGATCGACCTCGGTATCAAACACCTTGTCCTTGAAGCGATAGACGGTGCTATCCCCCGGCTTGAACATGTTGTGGTTGACGGAATCGAAATGCCACCAGCGCCATTCCAGGCTGGAGTATTTTCCCTGGCGACCGGGAAAGCTGAAGTGGGTCCAAGACTTGATGGTTTCCTGGGGGCCGAGGGGCTGGTTGCGATCGTAGATGGCGACTGGAATGGCTGCGATCTCTTCTTCAGCATCGCCGCCGTTTTTGTGGTTAAAAACGCAGTCAGCATAGACTTGCAGCCCCGCTTGGTGGGCGCTCTCGATCAGACTCAGGTAGTCCGCTTTGGTGCCGTACTTGGTGCGGATGCTGCCTTTTTGATCGAATTCGCCGAGGTCGAACAGATCGTAGGCTCCGTAGCCCACATCGAATGCGCCGCCGCTGGCCTTGGAGGCCGGGGGCAGCCAGAGCGCGGTGAAGCCTGCTGCGGCCAGGGCTGTGGATTGGTCGGCCAGGCGCTTCCAGTGGTGGCCATCGCCATCGCTGTACCAATGGAAGGCTTGCATCAGGGTGCCGTTTAGCATGGGCTTTTTTCTTTTTTTTCTTGGGGGGGGAGAACCCCGAAGGGGGCAATGGGGGAGGATGGGATCGCCAAGGCGAATCGTCAACAAACTACGGTAGCTCAACGGGGTCTGGCAAGCCTTTGGGGCTCACGGGGCTGAACCTTGCCTGGAGCCGCTTTGAACCGCTGCTGTTTCACCCTCGGCCACCATAGCCAGGCTCATCGCTGGCTGCCAAGGCTGATGGGGGGCCATGGGAACATGTGGGCCGGTCTCCCCTGGTGGTTTCCTGGGCGCGCGATCGCAAACTGCTGCGGACTGTTGATTATTGTGGACTGTTGTTAACTATTACTGCGATCGCTAGCTCCTCCTCCACGACTCTGATAGGTATTAATACTAGACCCATCTCCGGTCACCCCAGAGTTGCCGCCGCCATCTCGGCTTCAGGCCCAGAGCGCGATCCGATGGGGGTCAGAATGATTACTAAATCTTTTCTTTTATCAACTTTTTAGGGAGACATAAGCCTTGCTGATGCCTACTTTGCTTGCCACTGCGATCGATACCGCTGCTTGGAGCCCCAAGACCGGCGCTGTGATGATTATCTGCAATATTTTGGCGATCGCCATTGCCAAGGCCACGGTCCAGAACCCCTCCGTTGGCCCCATGCCCCCTTCCCCCTCCCTGTTCGGCGGCTTCAGCATTGGCACCATCCTGGGTGCAACCAGCCTGGGCCACCTGATCGGCGTGGGTGCCATTCTGGGTTTGGGCAGCATGGGCGTGCTCTAGGCCCAAAACGCTAGGTTTGCTTGGCTTTGCACGGGCCAATCCAGCCCCCTTGCCCCTGACAGCTCCACCTAGGAGAGCTGTCAGGGGCAGTGTTTTTGGGAGAGTACTGTGCGGGAGAGTACTGTGCGGGAGAGTGTTTTGCGGGAGAGTGTTTTGCGGGGAATGGCTGTCGCCGCCGCCGACCCAGGCCCCAGCAAACCCCCATTGCGAGCAGGGCGAAGGAAAATGACCCCTCGGGGATCGACTGGTTACTGCCCGGCTCCAGACCGCCCGGCTCCAATCTAGGGTCGAGGTTGACCTGCTCAAACTGGCTCACCGCCGCCACAGCCAGGATATCGGCCTCCGTCAACAGGCGACGCTGACCCCAGTAGATCACCGGATTCATGACCGCATCGGGGATCGCCAAATTTCCCCCGCCCAGGCCCGTGACAGGCAGGCTGCTGCCCGCAAAGGCCCCTAACTGAATATCAATATCGAGATCCAGGGCCACCTCTCGATTCAAGCCAGGATTGCTGAACAGGATATTGAGGCCACGGCCAATTTCATGCAGCGCCACAGTGAACAGGTCATAGCGCCCTGCTGCATCCCCAGTGGCTTGGTGCCACAGACGGCGATCGTTCAGCTCGCCGCCGCCGTAGTCGCTGCGGGCGGTGGAAAAGTTCTGATACTCTGAGGCCTCGCGCGGCGTGGAGTCTGCAAACCAGGCAAAACTACCATCGTTATCAAACCCGATCAGGCCCTGGGTGGCCCGGAAGGGATCCTCTTCTTGGTGCCCTAGGGGGCTATAGCTGGCCAGGATATTGCCGCTGCGGGGAGTCCAGCCATAGTCTAGGGTGAGGCTGTAGTCATCTAGGATGGCCGCTTCCCAGTAGTCCGCCGCTGCATTGAAGACCTCGACTAGGTTGCCGCCCCCGGACAGATCCGAGGGGGGAGCGCCGCCCACAAAATTGCGCACCAGGGTCAAGGCTTGGGCGGGGCTGGTGGTCATGAACACCGTTAGGCTGGCGCTCCAGAGGGCGGCGGTGAGATGCTGCTGCCAAGTTCCTGGAAAGGTCATATTAGATACTCTGCTATGGGGCGATGCGTGCAGCTAGCCTGAAGCCAAGCCCAACTGATTCTGTAGCACAATTCTCGGTTCAAAACCGTATAAATACAGAACTTCCATCACTGGCCCCCTAGGCCCAGACTCGCCCCAGGCCATCCTCTAGCGCTATTCTGAAAGGCGACTCGATATCCCCTAAATTCGGAGCCTGTGCCTTGGCCGTCGTTCGCCGCGTTCGCCAACATGTCAATCCCTTCGCGATCAAATACCAAACCCCCGTTGCCCCGCCGGACTGGAGCCAGGTTTTTGACGATCCGACTCGGCCCCTGCACCTAGATATTGGCTGTGCGCGCGGCCAGTTTCTGCAAGGCTCCGCCCCCATCGCCCCAGACTGGAACTTTCTGGGCCTCGAAATCCGCCAGCCCCTCGTCGAGGCGGCCCTCAAGCAGCGCGACGAAATGGGCCTAGGCAACCTCCATTTTATTTTCTGCAACATCAACAACTCCCTCGCGCCGCTGCTTGGCTCCCTGCCCGCTGGCGTCCTCCAGCGGGTCAGCATCCAGTTTCCAGATCCCTGGTTCAAGAAGCGTCACCAGAAGCGCCGGGTGACCCAGCCCGAGTTGGTGCAGCAGCTTGCCGATGGTTTGCCCGTTGGGGGAACTGTGTTTTTGCAGTCGGATGTTTTGGAGGTGGAGGTGGAGATGTGCGATCGCTTCTCCGCCCACCCCAACTTCCAACGTCGGGGGGCTGGCTGGCTGGCCGAGAACCCCATGGCCGTGCCGACGGAGCGGGAGCGCGTCACCCAGGCGAAGGGCGAGCCCGTTTACCGCGCCCTGTTTGAGCGTTGTCCCTGATCCATGGCAAGCGGTCAGCAAACGAAGTTGTCGGCTAAGCTCACCAAATATTTTCCATGACCAAGCGAAAGCCTGGCAAAACCGTTTCACCGCTAACCGAGGTCGGATTGTCCAAAACTTCCGCCGCTTGGCCCGGACGATAGGCCAATACCTGCCGCTGCTTCCGGTCAATCAGCAGCCCGAGCCGAGCCCCATTCTCCAGATACTCCACCATCTTGGCTTGCAGCGGTTCCAGGGCATCGCTTTCGGAGCGCAGTTCCAAGACAAAGTCAGGGCATATCGGCGCAAACCGCTTGCGCTCTGCTGCGGGGATGGCCTCCCAACGGCTGAGCAGAATCCAGGCCAGGTCCGGGGATCTCACCGCGCCATTAGGCAAGGTAAATCCCGAGCTTGAATCAAAGCCTTTGCCGGTGCCATCTTGCTTTGCCCAGGCCCAGAGCTGCCCCGCCAGGTCAAAGTTTCGCGCCCCAGTCTCTGAGCCCGTCGGTGACATAATCACCAGCTCCCCTTGGGCCGTCCGTTCAAAGCGCCAGTCCTTGTTTAACTGGCAAAACTCAAAAACTGCTCCCCGGTCATGGGCACCGCCGGGGCAAGCTGAAGCGTCAGTGGCGCTGATTCCACTGATGGATTGGTTGAATTGACAACGGGCCACTGGGCAACCATGGCACAGCCTCACAGCAGATAAACCAGGCAGACAAATCAAGCCTACCTGCCTATTCTGACACTTCTTGCGGATCTGTCGTCCTGGCCCCCTCATTAAGTCAGCGCCGTTTCTTGCTTGCGATCGCCTCACCGACAAGGCTGGCCGTTGCCTCACGGTTTGTTTTCAAATGTTGGCGATATGAGCCGCAATTGAGGCTGTCCAGGGCTAGGCCTTGTCACCAGGCTGATCGGAACCCAGGGTAAGTTTAGCGATCGCAAGATTTCTAGTAAGGTAGTTAGAGAAGAATATTTATCAGCAATTTCACGCGGCTGACAGCATGAAAATATCTCATCTGCTACTTTGTTCATCCTTGAGCCTGTTGGCTGGTCTCCCAGCACTGTCACCGCCAGCTTCTGCTCAGCGATTAGCCCGTTCCGAGTGGAAAAGCGAATCTGGTGATCTGGTTTTCTATGTCGTTGACAAGTGGGGACGGAGTTGCGCTGCTGGCACTGCCCAAGCGACCTATCGAGTGAAAGGTGGGGCTGATGGTTTGGTTTATCCCGATGATTGTGCAGACAATTCTGGCCTTGCTCGATTTGAAGATACCAGCGGCGCTGAGCGCTGTGTGGGCGCTGTGCGATTTAATATAGTCCGGTCCGGCTCTAGTGTCTTTGCGGATACCACTTGGGTCATAAAGGATGCGGTGCCTGGTTTTCGCTGTAGCACTGTGGGGCAGACGTTTAAGGTCAAGCTATTTCCTGTATATATTAGGGATTAGGCTAGATTCTCTGCATCAGAGCCCTAGGAATGAATAGATGGTTTGGCTTGAACGTATCCATTTTGTAGACACTATTTGAGGCAGTTCCGATGCGCTTTTCAATGTTTTCTGGTTTGGCTAAGGCTTCTTTTGCTTTGGGGATGTTTGGCTGTGTTGTGTCGATGGGGTCATC
>JAAUQQ010000255.1 GCA_012032745.1 Synechococcales cyanobacterium RM1_1_8 | reverse complement strand
TTTTATAGGAGAAGGGGCTGGGGGATGAGGTTGGCTCAAGCTAGCCTGAAAACTTCTGCCCTGCTTTCCTAGTTGACCCTAGTTGGCCCTAGTAGATTGCGGCTAAAGCTGGCCCAGGAACTTACGCCACCGAGTACTAGGCTGCCCTGAGCCGACAGATGGTCGCATTTTTTGATTGAGCAGAAAATCCACCGTAAATGTGGTGCGTCCCGCACCGCTGCTGGCTCCGATGTTGCCGCCCAGGCGGTTGACCAGCCCCTGCACCAGGGCCAAGCCCAGGCCTGTACCTGCCTGGCCCCAGGGATCGGAACTGGGGACGCGGTAAAATTTCTCGAAAATTCGCTTCAGCTCGGTCGGTGAAATCTCTGAGCCCCGATTGGCCACTTGGAAGCGCAGCTTTTCCCCGATCGGAATCACCGAAATCGTGATTTCGTGGTTGGCAGGGGTGTACTTACAGGCGTTATTAATCAATTCAGCCATGATGCGGTTGAGGCTGCTGGGATGGGTTGAGAAGGTCACGGGCGATGGGGGCAAATGTAGAATCAGCTTCTGCTGGCGCTGCTCCATCCTCGCTTCAAATGGTTCAATCAACCGCCCTAGCCAGCTCTGGATCTCGATCGATTGGCTGGGCAGCTCCTGACCATTTTGTTCCATTTGTTGGAGGTCGAGTAGATCGTTGATCAAGTTGATCTCGCGCGAACATTCGTTCCGCAAAATGCTGAGGTAGTGATCGATGCGCTGGGCCAGGGAGGCACCGCCATTTTTGCCCGCTTTGTTGGCGCTGCGCCGGGATTTGATCAGGGTTTGGTTGATCACCGTGGAGAGCATTTCAATGGCCATTTTCATGTTTGTCATGGGGGTCCGCAGCTCGTGGGACACCGTGCTCAGGAAGTCATCTTTGAGCTGGTTGAGGCGCTCCAGCATCTGAACTTGGGCCTGGGCGGATTGGTAGAGCCGCGCTTGGCGAATGGCGATCGCACATTGATTGGCCACCTGCTGCACTAAACGGATTTCCAAATCACTGAAGCTGTAATCCTTGTGGTTCACCAGCCACAGATCCCCCATTACCCCCTGGTCATCGACGATGGGGCAGGCCAGCATGGCGGAGCGACCCCGCTTTGGATCGGGAGAGAGGGAGCAAAACTGAAAATATTGGCCCTGCAACAGTTGTTCGTAGAGCTGGGGAGCATTGGTCATTTTCGCAACTCGCCCCTGGTAGGCCGGGCTGGCCGCTGCATATTCATAGCGGACCGTGGAGGTGCCTTCGCTGAGGTCGTAGAGGGCAGCATTGCAGCCATTGCAGCCCAAAACTTCCGCTAACTCCTGGACGGCGGCTTGGAGGATCTGGTGTTCATCGAGGCTGTCCCGGACGCGATCGGTGACCCGCTTGAGGGAAGCTTCATATTCCAGGGCATGTTCAAGCTCTGCGGTGCGGGCGGCCATGGCCTTTTGCAACATCTCGTTGAGATGGATCAGGGCCTTGATCTGCTCCTGGGGATCCAGGTGGTAGCCATTGCCATCCTCGGCGATCGCCCTCAGCGCCGCCATCTGCTGTTCCAGAAACTCAGCCGAGTTTAGCTCGGGGCGGTTCTGTAAAAAGCCTGAGCGTTGCATTGAGAATTGTCCTAGGCGATTGCTTTCGGGGGCTGGGGCAGTCTGGGCAGCGGCGACGGTGGGCGACGCAGCAGATTGTTCCTGAGTCAAGGCGGGACTTTTGGTTTGCATGGAAGCAGTCGGGGGATAACGAGAAGCGCCCACAACCCCCAATGACCCCATGGCGACTGGTTGGCTGGCGAACAACTTCCCACAAACCAGCCAAAGCCGCATATTTTGCGGAATCCGCAGGGGGCCTTGACTGTACGCCTAGTTTGCCCACTGACTCGCCCTTCTGCACAGATGGAGACTACGCAAAAAATAATTTTCCTTACTGCACAAATTAGTTTGTTTTACGGGGATGGCCCTCCGATCAATCGCTTGGGTTCCGTGATCTACTGAATGGGTTCTGATAGGGGATGGGTGAGACGTCCCTAGGGTTGGAGTGAGGGGTTGGGGTGAGGGGGGGCAAAACTTACGCCCCAGACTACTAGCCCCGTTCCAGGTTCCATCCTCCAGGTTCAATCCTCCAGGCCTGTTCCGCACAACCTGATAGAATTTCAGACGATTACAGGGCAAGCATCGCCTCCGCTGCGAGCCACCGGACGCCCTGTGCTCAAGCAGTGTAGGATACAGCCAACTAAGGATTCAGCATATGCATTGGCGACGGTTCTCAACGGGCACTCAGGGTTGGAAGAGTCGATTTATTGGCATGTTGCTCCTTTGCACCCTGCTGGTGGTCAGTTGTCGGGCAACGACCGTACAGCCCCAGGGAGACCCCAATCGAATTATTCTCGGGACAACGGGCAAGGTTCGCACCCTCGATCCCGCAGATTCCTACGAGATTCTATCGGGGAACTTGCTCTATAACTTGGGCGATCGCTCTACACCACCGAACCCAACAGCAGTGAGTTGATTCCACAACTGGCCACGGCCCTGCCCACCATCAGCGACGATGGCCTCACCTATGCGATCCCCCTGCGCGAGGGCGTCAGCTTCCACGATGGCGAAGCCTTCAATGCCGAGGCCATGGCCTTTTCCCTCAACCGCTTCATGCAAAACCAGGGCAGCCCCGCATCGCTGCTCTCCAACCAGGTGGCCTCGATCTCGGCCACGGGGGACTATGAGCTGACAATCAAGCTCAAAGCGCCCTTCGCGGCGTTTCCCGCCATTCTGTCCTTTCCGGGCATGAGTGCTGTCTCCCCCGCTGCCTACGAAATTGGCGAAGGCAAGTTCAAGTCTACGGAATTTGTCGGCACCGGCCCCTATAAGCTGGCCGCCTACGATGGGGGCGATCGCATCAAGCTCGATGCCAACCCCGACTACTGGGGCGAGGCCCCAGCCAACCAGGGCATCGATCTGCAAATCTATGCCAGCTCCGCCACGCTGTTCAGCGCCATCCAGACCGGCGCTGTGGATGTGGCCTACCAAAGCCTGGATCCCAACCAAGTCAAATCCCTCCAGGAAGAGGCCGATAAGGGCAGCCTACAGGTGCTAGAAAATGAAGGCCTCGGCATTCACTATCTCAGCGTCAATGTGGAGAGCGAGCCCCTGGACAAGCCGGAAGTCCGCCAGGCCTTGGCGGCGGTGATCGATCGCGACATTTTGCGCGATCGCGTCTTCCAAGGCCAGGTGGACCCCCTCTACAGCCTCGTGCCCAGCGTTGTCGAAGGCTCCAAGCCGGTGTTTGAGGCGCTCGATGGCAATGTAGACCAGGCCAAGGCCCTGCTGGAAACAGCGGGCTACAGCGAGGCCAATCCGCTGACGCTGGATTTTTGGTATCGCTCCAACATCACCAGCAACGTCCAGGCGGCGAATACGATCAAGGCGATCGCCGAACAAACCCTACCTGGCATCCTCAACCTCAACCTCCAGGGCGTCGAATCGGCCACCGCCTACGAGAACCTAGATAAAGGGGCTTACCCGATCTTCATGCTGGATTGGACCCCGGACTACCTCGATGCCGACAGCTACCTCAAACCCTTCATGGATTGCGAAGAGGGCTCCGTCGAAGGCGGCTGCACCGCAGGCGAGAGCAGCTACCAGGGCTCGTTTTACTTCAACGCCGAGGTGAATGAGTTGCTCGACAAACAGCGCACCGTCACGGACCCCGCCGAGCGCGACAAAATCCTGGCCCAGCTCCAAGACATCCTGGCGAGGGACGTGCCGTTTATTCCCCTCTGGGCCAACAAAGACTACCTGTTTGCCCAAAGCTACATCGAAGGCGCAGCGGTCCTGCCGACTTCCCAGGTTCCATTCACAAGCCTGAAAAAAACGGTGGCAGAATAGGGCTGTCTTGGGGCTCGAACAGTGCGGGGTTGGGGTGAGGAATGACAAACCCTAACCTCGCCTTCAAATCATTCTCTAGTTCCTGTCAGGTCTCTCTACCATGTCCCGTGCCCGTTCCCTCAGCTACTACATCCTGGCGCGGCTGATGCTTGCGCCCCTGATGATCTGGACGATCACAACCATTGTGTTCCTGTTGCTGCGGGCCACGCCGGGGGATCCGGTGGATGTGATTTTGGGGCCGAAGGCATCTCCCGCCACCAAGGAGGCCCTGCGGGAGCAACTGGGGCTGTCGGGCTCGCTGCTGGACCAGTATTTGACCTATATGGACAAACTGTTGCATTGGGATCTGGGCACGTCCCTGGCGACGCGGGGCCAGGGGGTGGTGGAGATCATCCAAAGCTTTTTCCCAGCCACGGTGGAGCTGGGGGTGATTAGCTTGGCGATCGCTTTTTTGATCGGCCTGGGCTTTGGTTCATTTTCCGCCACGCGGCCCAACAGCGGCTGGGACTTGGGGGGGAGACTGTTTGGCATTATTACCTATGCGCTGCCGCCATTTTGGGCGGGCATGGTGATGCAATTGATTTTTGCGGTGCAGTTGGGCTGGTTCCCGATTGGCACCCGGTTTCCCATTGGCATGGAGCCACCGAGCAGCATTACGGGGCTCTATACAATTGATAGTCTATTGACATTGAATTTTGCCCAGTTTGGCACGGCAATTTATTATTTAGCGCTGCCCTGTTTCACCTTGGGGCTGCTGCTGAGCGGCATTTTTGAGCGCATTGTGCGGGTGAATTTGCGCCAGACTTTGCAGTCGGATTATGTCGAGGCAGCGCGGGCGCGGGGGGTGTTGGAGCGGCGAGTTGTCTTCTCCCATGCCCTGAAGAATGCCCTGATTCCGGTGATTACAATTTTGGGGTTGATGTTGGCGGCGCTGTTGGGCGGGGCGTTGCTGACGGAGGTGACGTTTTCCTGGCCGGGGCTGGCCAATCGGCTGTATCAGGCGATTTCAGCAAGGGACTATCCGACGGTCCAGGGGATTATTGTGTTTTTCTCGGCGATCGTCGTTGTGGCAAGCATTTTGATTGATATCGCCAGTGCCTACATTGATCCCAGGATTCGGTATTGACTTGGGTTTGACAGCCCCAAAACGCCCTCGCCCCCAGCCCCTCTCTCAAAAGTTGGAGAGGGGAGAAATAGCCGTTCCCAAGCTCTGCTTAGCCGCCGTTGAGGATAGAGACGCTGGGAAATCGCATCTCTCAGTTGAGCTGACTTTTCTGACTAAATCGAACAGCTTTTTGGGGGCGCGAATACCCCAGCATTAATCCGATTCAGCCCCCCCAGATCCAGTATGGCGCTGCGGTAGCGGATGGTCTGGCGGGCGATCGCCTGGCCCCTGCGGAGCTTGAGCCGGGCTGCGGGACCAAAATTCACAAACGTATCGTCGGCGCTGAGGTTGGTGACCGGGTTGAAGTCGGCATCGCCCCGATCAACGGCAATGCCTGTGACCGTATTGCCATTCACCTGGCCCTGAAGGCAGATGGATTCGCCATCCACATAGCTCCAATCGCCGGTAATGTTATTGCCCTGCTTGCGAAAGCGGAACAAAACCCCACCCCTTTGGAGCAGTTCCGCATCGGAAACAATCGCTTGGTTTGGAACGCCATTCCAATAGCGGTAGTTGCCATCGGGGAGGCGATCGACTCGGCTGGCAGCGGCTGGAGCGACGCTTTGGGGAAGCGCATTTTGGCTAATGGTAATCACTTTTACCGCAACATCTTCTTGACAGGAACCTGGGGCACAGATGCCGCTGAACCAGACTTCTCCCCGCCCAATCATCACGCCCTGATCGCGGGCAAAGAGGTCTTCATATTTCTGATTGGCGATCGATGATCGCAGCGGCCCCGTCATGATGCGATCGTAGTTCGCCAAAAACTGCTCTGAATTCTCAATCTGCTCTGTCGCACCCTCCAGGCTGGAGAATCTGAGGGGATAGTTGATCAGGCTGGCCACTTCAGCGCGATCGCCCTGGCTGACCGCTGCTTGCAGTTGGAAAAAGAAGTCGCGATAGGGTTCATATTTGCCAAATAGGGATGTGAGGCGATCGTTGACGGCCTGCTCTGCATCGGAGCGCTGGGCTAGGTGAGCGGGAGGGATTGGGCTAGCGATCGCTGGGGTTTGAAGCAAGATCATTGCTGTGGCAGCCAGGGGCGCTGATAGGGAAATCGCAGTGAAAACCTGGAGATTTCGCTGAAAATCTTTGAATATTGGCATAGTTAGTTTCTGATATTCCCAAATCGTGTCGCTATAATCCGAGGCTCGGTTGCTGCGAGTAAATTGTACTTGAGAGGGTGTCAGCCTACAGGAAAGTTGGGTGTCGCATCGAGGGAATCCAGGCTGTGGAGCGGGATGTTTAGGGATTGGAACAGTGGCCTTTTTGTACAGTCCACACATCGGAAAGGTTAGACTAGAGTCAGTTTTACGCCCCACATTAACGGCAAGCGGTTAGAACACAAGCGGCTAGAACCATGGAAACCAGCGCCCTCATCTTAGATTTCAATAATATTTTGGTGCTGTCCGACGAGCAGTTCTACCAGCTCTGTCGCAGGCATCCAGATATCCAGTTTGAGCGTAGTGCCAGGGGAGAGTTGATTATTATGCCGCCTACGGGGGGAGTTTCGGGTAACCGCAATTTTGGCCTGACTGGTCAGCTCAGCCGCTGGGTGGATGATCATCCTGAGCTGGGCCTCGGTTTCGACTCCTCCACTTGCTTTAAGTTGCCCAACGGAGCCAATCGTGCGCCAGATGCAGCTTGGGTCAGGCGCGATCGCTGGAATGCCCTCAGCCCAGAAGCGCAGGAAAAATTTCCACCGCTGGCTCCTGATTTTGTGGTGGAACTGAGGTCTCGCACAGATGACCTTAAAACGCTGCAAGTCAAAATGCAGGAGTACATCGAAAGCGGTGTTCGTCTGGGCATTTTGCTCAACCCCCAAGACCAGACTGTTGAGTTGTATCAGCCGGGTGAGGCGGTGCAATGTTTGGAGAATCCGAGCACCGTGGATTGTGGGGTAGTGTTGCCAGGGTTTGTCTTGCAGGTGCGATCGCTCTTGAGCTAGTTGAAGAGCAAATTCTGGACCGCGATCGCCCAGCCCCATCCCTTAAACTGAAGCTATCTCAAACTCCACCGATGATTCGGACGGAGGCTTCAGTGGAGTTTGCCTATCCGGGCGCAGATGAATTGTTGAAGGGCAGGATTGATACCTTGGTGAGGAGGAACAGATCTGGGATCTGCACCAAACACCTGTGACCCATACAGGCCAATGGCTCCTCCCCTTTTCCAAGGGGAGGTTTGGGAGGGGTGGATTTAGATTCTGGGTCAGCAAAGGACTAGTTCAGCAGGGCGGAAGTTCTTAGCCCAGCTTGAGCCACCCTCATCCCCCAGCCCCTTACTCCCCGCTGTTGGTTTTGGGGGGAGAAGGGGAGCCGGACCGGAGCCCCTCTCCC
>JAAUQQ010000254.1 GCA_012032745.1 Synechococcales cyanobacterium RM1_1_8 | reverse complement strand
CCGGATCTGTTGGTGCTGAGCGAGCAGGGGGCAGAGATGATTGCGGGGGAGAAGCGATCGCTCGTACGTCGGTCTATGCCTACGCCGCTGGTGGTGGTGGAGGTGGTTTCGCCGGGGGAGCCAGGGGAGCCGAATTATGACCGGGATTATATTGAGAAGCGGTTGGAATATGGGGCGTTGGGGATTGGGGAGTATTGGATTGTGGATCCCCAGCGGCAGGTTGTTTGGGTGCTGGTGTGGGTGGATGGTGTCTATAGGGAGCGCCGGTTTGAGGGAAAGGAACAGATTGAGTCGGCTTGTTTTCCTGGGCTGGGGCTGACGGTGCAGCAGGTGTTGGCCCCAGGTGGGTGAGCTGGCGCTAAGATGGGAGCAACGTCAACCGATGCCGGGGCCGATGGTTGCAACGCCTGATTTTTTGACGCTGGCGAGTCCTGAGGTGGCTTGGGAGCCGTTGCCTATATTTTTGAATTAATCACCCTGAAGCTCCAGCAGGAGCGGGGCTTTCGTCAGGAGCTAGAGCGGACCTACGAAAGCGGGATTTCGGAGCGGATGAGCCACCTCAATCGCTTGGCGGCGACAATTCAGGGGCAAACCCAGAAGCCCGTTCTAGTCGTCATTGACGATCTCGACAAGCTAGACCTCAGCATCACAAGACCGATCAGCTTCATCGTTCCACCGGGGAGCGCTCCAGAACGCCACCGCCCACCGCCTCTTCACCCAGCTCGGCGCAGCCAAAGACCTCCAACGCCTCGAAACCGAATGGGCCAACCCCTAACCCCCACTCCCTCCCCCCAAAACTCGCCCCCGATACAACCCCACAATCTGCTCCGTCACCTGCTCAATCGTCAACCCATCCGTCAACACCTCGATCGCATCCTCCGCCTTCCGCAACGGCGACACCACCCGCGTGCTGTCTTGGCGATCGCGCTCCGCAATCTGCTGCTCCAACTGCTCCAACCCAGGCAACACCCGCCCCTGCTCCGCCAAATCATTCAACCGCCGCTTCGCCCGCTCCCGATTCGTCGCCGTCAAAAAAATCTTCAGCTCCGCATCCGGAAACACCGTCGTGCCAATATCCCGACCCTCCGCCACAATATTGCCCTCCCGACCATAGCGCCGCTGCTGCTCCACCAAATGCTCACGCACCAGCCGCTGGGCCGCCACCGCCGAAACCCGCTGACTCACCTCCGGGCTGCGGATTGCCTCGGTCACCTCTTCGCCATCCACCCAGGCCCGAGTAATCCGCTCCGCCGCGCTGGCCTCCGACCCCGCTGGCCCATCCGCCAGGCCCAGCTCCGGAAACTCAAACCGAATCTCACTCCGACCCATCAGCTCCGCCACCGCCGCTTCATCGGCCAAATCAATCCCAGCGCGCAACACCAGCCAGGTCAATGCCCGATACATCGCCCCAGTATCCAAATACCGCAGTCCCAAGGCCTGGGCAATGCGGCGCGTGACGGTGGACTTGCCAGCGCCAGCGGGACCATCGATGGCAATGATCGGCCTGGCTTGGGCCAGCACAATGTTATCAATCAGTCGGGCGGGGCCGACCTGGGCTGCGATCGCCAAAAGTCCTGTCTCCTCTAAGGTCTCCAACGGCGCTAGGTCATCGAACTGCACCAGCTCGACATATTCTAACCGGACGCCGGGGGTATTGTTGACGACAAATTCCGCTGTGGCCTTAAGCCTAGCCGCCCGCCGCTCCCCCTGGCGATATTGCTGGGCGCTGGCGCTCAAGGCCCGAAACAGCGCCGTGGCCTGAAGGCGCTCCTCCGCAGACAAATAGCCATTGCGGGAGCTATAGGCCAGGCCGCTGGCTTCGCGGACGATCGGGCAGCCAATGATCTGCCCCGGCAGGTTGAGATCCTGGGCCAGGCGGCGAATGATGGCGAGCTGCTGGGCATCTTTCTGGCCGAAGTAGGCGCGATCGGGCCGCACAATATTCAGCAACTTGGCCACCACCGTCGCCACCCCCTCAAAATGGCCGGGGCGAGACCTGCCACAGAGCCCCTCGGTCATGGCCGAGGGCGGCAGAACCTGGGTGAGGGTTTCCGGCTTGGCCCCCGCCTCGCCATACAGGCTCTCCGGGGTGGGCATAAACAACACATCCACCCCCGCAGCCTCACAGAGCGCCCGATCCGCATCCAGGGGGCGGGGATAATTGCCCAGATCCTCAGCGGGGCCAAACTGGAGGGGATTGACAAAAATCGAAACCACGACGATGTCCGTTTCCTGCCGCGCCCGCTCGATCAAACTTTGGTGACCGACATGGAGCGCTCCCATGGTGGGTACAAAGCCCGTCGTCGGCAAACAGCCCGTCGTCGGCAAACAGCCCGTCGTCGGCAAACAGCCCGTCGTCGAGCCATCAGCAGCCTGGGCCGATCGCACCGCTTCAACCTGGGCAGACAAGATCGCCAAATGGCACTGTAAAGCCGCAACGGTCGTAAAACAGCGCACAATCTTCTCCGCATCCGAGCTAAAACACCAGGCCAAGCCGCGCCAGGGAAGCCCCAGCATCACGACACAAAAGCGGGGCTTGCCGGTTCCGACGCATCCCGTCAGAATTCAGCAAACCCCAATTATCATACGCGATGTCGCCGGGCCAAGCGCCCAGTTCGGCTGGGCAATCACCCGGTCCTCGCGGGTCTTTAGCGAAGCTCGTGCCTACCGGAGGACATCGATCCGCACCTGGGCAACGCCCCCCATGCCGATCGCATCCGCAGCGGCGGCGGACAGGTCAATCACGCGACCGTGGGCGTAGGGGCCGCGATCGTTGATGCGCACATCCACAGAAGCACCGGTATAGACATTCGTCACCCGCACATAGGTGCCGAAGGGCAGGGACTTGTGGGCGGCGGTCATGGCCCACTGGTTGAAGGTTTCACCGCTGGCGCTGGTGCGACCGTGGAAGCCAGGGCCATACCAGGAGGCTTCACCCTGCTGGTAGAAATTGCTGCTGCGGGCCACCACCTGGGGCTTGGGGGCCGGGGGCGGCGCAGGCATGTCGGCCACTTCCTTCAGGGCCGGGGCTTCCTTGGGGCCGAGCAGGCGACGGAGGCGGTTGGTGGCCTGGAGGGCATCCTCGGCGGCGGCTCCGGTGCTGTCGGGCAGGATGGCGGTTTTGTCGAGGGTGACCAGGGTGCGATCGCCATGTTCGATCAAGTAGCGATCGTCCTGCCAGCGGACGGAAATATCTTCTCCCTGGACCTGGCCTTCGCGATTGAGCCGATTAAACTCAGCCACGAGCTTGGCGGCTTTCCAGAGGGGCTGTTCGGGGCTGGCGGCGGTTTTGCTGGTGGCCAGCTTGCGTTGCTCGGTGGGGGCTGCGCTGGATGGGGCGGCTGGGTCACCAGCGGTAGCCGGGTCGTCGGTGATGAAGGTGAGGACTGGAATGTTGCGGACGTAGACAGTGGCGGCTTGCTTGCCGTCCAGGCTGTGGGAAAAGACCTTGGCGATCGCCGGTTTCTCGGGGGTTCCGGTAGTCTGGGAAGCAGACTCGCCCACCTTGGCGACGCCGGAGCGGATATCGGTTTTTAAGTCGGTTTCTGGAACAGTTTCCAGGGTAGAACCAGCAGTGGGGACAACGCCGGAAACGGAAGGTATCGACAGCGTGTGAGCGGCAGTCTGACCCTCAAGATTGCTCGCAGTCTCGGCTTGGCTTGGTCGGAGGGTCTCAGTTACAGACCAACTGGCCAGGGCAAGAAGAAGGGCAGCAACGGCGTTGCCCAGAGGTTTATGTCGCATATTGAGATGAAGAATTCAACAGAGGTTTCCGAGGCTAGGATTCATCAATCGCTTGGACAATGCGGTTGTTTCGGAATGCTATCCATCAAGTTCTAGGGTTGGGTTGGATTGCTTGACGAGCAATCAAAACGCCCTCGAACAGAAAACCTAATCGGACAGCCCAGTTCATATTGCTTCATGACATTACCACGAAGATTTGAGAATGAACATCACAGCAAAAACGGAGCCTATCTAAGTTTTCTACAGTGTAATGTTCCCCAACTTGTTGGTAAATCGTTGTTTTCGGCCATATCTAGGTGATTCAACCGAGGCCCGGCCCAGGGGCAGTTCCCAGCCATTTTTTTGCGTGATTTGACAGATTTTCAGGAAACCATGACGTTGTGAAATGACTGTGGGATAAAGGTTTCAAACTTTTTTAAGTGTTTGAAGTTTTAATTAATACATTATTTTTTCCTAGCCAAGGAATCATTGGTTTCCCGGAGGCGGAACGGGGGACTGCTGAACTAGAAGCAGGGCAGCAATCGGCTCCTACGGAGGCGGTTCGCGAGGGCATATTCATCAGATTTATTAATCAATGCTATTGGCTGTTTCATAGAAATCCCTATCGGTTTGGCCAACTCCGGCCCGGTCGTTGGCCCAGGGGCTGGGGTTCGCCTGAGGCTGGATAATGAAATCTGGACATTGGACCAGCTAGGGATTCAGTAGGAAAAACGACCATGGATTATCGGGCAGCGGGCGTGGATGTAGCGGCGGGGCGGCAGTTTGTCTCGCGCATCAAGGAGATGGTGGCCCAGACCCACCGTCCCGGCGTCTTGGGCGGTTTGGGCGGTTTTGGGGGGCTGTTTGAGCTGCCGGAGGGCTATCGACGGCCCGTGCTGGTGTCGGGCACGGATGGCGTGGGCACGAAGCTGAAGCTGGCCCATGAGCTGGATCGCCACGACACGGTGGGGATCGATTTGGTGGCGATGTGTGTGAATGATGTCTTGACCTGTGGGGCGGAGCCGCTGTTTTTCCTCGACTACATCGCCACGGGCAAGCTGGATGAGGATCAGCTCGCGGCGGTGGTCAGCGGTATTGCGGCGGGCTGTCAGCAGTCGGGCTGTGCCCTGTCCGGGGGCGAGACGGCGGAGATGCCGGGGTTCTATGGGGTGGGGGAGTACGATTTGGCGGGCTTTTGTGTGGCGATCGTCGAAAAGTCAGAGATGATTGATGGCTCGAAGGTGGCGGTGGGGGATGCGGTGATTGCCCTACCCAGCAGCGGCGTCCACAGCAATGGCTACAGTCTGGTGCGTCGCATTGTCGAAACCCAGGGGCTGGGCTGGATGGATCGGGTGGCGGCCCTGGGCGATCCGCCCCTGGGCGAGATCTTCTTGACCCCAACCCAGCTCTATGTCAAGCCCGTGCTGGCGGCGCTTAAGCAGGATTGGCCAATCCATGCCATGGCCCACAACACGGGGGGCGGGCTGCCGGAGAACTTGCCCCGCTGCCTGGCTGCCGGAACGAGCATCCAGATCGATCGGCAATCTTGGCGGCCTGGGCCGGTGTTTGATTGGCTGCAAGGGGCGGGGAATGTGGGCGATCGCGCCATGTTCGAGACCTTTAATATGGGCGTCGGCTATGTGGTGATTGTGCCAGCGGCGGCGGCAGCGGCGGCGATCGCCTTTTTCCAAGGCCAGGATTTGGGGGCCTGGCAGGTGGGCGAAGTGGTAGCGGGCAGCGGCGAGGTGCTGGGGCTGCCGGATTGAAGGCCGCCGGATTAGCCTGTGCTGCAACCCGAGCTGGCACCTGGGCTGGAACCGAGGCTGGAGCGGCAGGGTCGAGGCCCCCAGGCTCAGATCTGATGGCCAGTTCCAGCTCGGTCATGGCTCCGGCCCGGTCACGGCCCGGTCACGGCCCGGTCACGGCCCTAGTCCCTGCCCCAAATCCCCTCATCTAGTTCCCACCATGCGCCTGTTTCTTCGTTCAGTACCACGCCATCGTTTGGGATCCCTGCTGCTGATGCTGGCTGTGGCCCTGGGGATGGCGATCGCCCTCCTCGGCTTCAGCCCCAGCCCAGCCCCAGCAAAATCGCCGCCGCCCCAGGAAATTCGAGGGGTTTGGTTGACCAACATCGACAGCGATGTGCTGTTTTCCAAGGAGAAACTGCGCCAGGGCCTCCAGCGCCTGCGTCGCATGAACTTCAACACCGCCTATCCCACCGTGCTCAACGGCGGCTACACCCTCTATCCCAGCAACATCCAAGGGGCAGTCAGCGGCATCGCCCTCGATCCAGAACCGGGCCTGCGGGGGCGAGACATGCTGGCCGAGGCCGTGACTGAGGGCCGTCGCCAGGGCCTCCAGATCATTCCCTGGCTAGAATTCGGCTTCATGCTGCCGGACCCCAGCGCCATCGCCCAGCGCCATCCCGATTGGCTCAGCCAGCGCCGAGACGGCAGCGAAGTCTGGCTAGAGGGAGGCCGCATCCCCCGGCGCTGGCTCAATCCCTTCCATCCCCAGGTCCAGGCTTATCTCACCGCCCTGGTGGCAGAGATCGTCAGTCGATATGACATTGATGGCATCCAATTCGATGACCACTTCGGCCTGCCCGTTGATTTTGGCTATGATGCCTACACAACAAATCTCTACGCCCGCGACCACGGCGGCAAGCAGCCCCCCGCCAATGCCGCCGATCCAGCCTGGGTAAAATGGCGGGCGGACAAAATTAGCGCCGTCATGGCCCAGGTCTTCCACAGCGTCAAGGCCATGGATCCAGACTGCATCGTTTCCCTCTCGCCCAATCCCTGGGAGTTCGCCTATGGAACCTATTTGCAAGATTGGCGGGCCTGGGAGCGGGCGGGCTACGTGGAACAGTTGCTCGTGCAAGTCTATCGCGATGACATGGCGCGCTTTGAGTCCGAGCTGCGCCACCCCACGGTGCGGCAGGCCAATGGTCATATCTCAACGGGCATCGGCATTTTGGCGGGGCTGAAAAATCGCGATGTGCCCATGGCTCAAATCGAGGCCCAGGTGCGAAAGGTACGCAGTGAGGGCATCGGTGGGTTTTCGATGTTTTTCTATCAGACCTTGGGCAATCGGGATGCAGCCTTTGCCAAGCTGTTGGGCGATCGCCCCTAGGCTAGTAAGGTAGGGCAGAAGTTTCCAGGCTAGCTTGAAGTTAACATGGGTAGAGTTGCGATCGCCGGAGCCGGTCCCACGGGCGCTTGCCTGGCGCTGCTGTTGGCAGAGCGGGGCGTGGATGTCGTCCTGATCGAAGCCTCGCGCAGCTTCCAGCGCCAGTTTCGCGGCCAGGCGCTGATGCCCAGCGGCCTGGATGCGCTGCGGCAAATGGGTCTATCCGACCTACTTTCCACAGCTGTGGAAGAATTATCCCCAGGCATCCCCACCACGGCCCTGGCAGCCTGGGAGTTTTGGATTGAAGGCAAACGGCTGTTTCGGGTGGCCGAGCCGATGGAAGCCTCGGGGCCGCCCTGCACCCTGGTCAGCCAGCCGGAGTTCTTGCAGGCCGTGGTCGATCGCGCCCAAACCTGCCCCCGGTTTGAGTTTGTCTCCGGCCAGGCGGTGAAATCCCTGAACTGGCAGGGCGATCGCGTCACTGGTCTCACCCCTAGCCAATGGCCAAGCCATCGCCGCCGATCTGGTGATCGCCGCCGGATGG
>JAAUQQ010000253.1 GCA_012032745.1 Synechococcales cyanobacterium RM1_1_8 | reverse complement strand
AAACCCACCCCCATCTCCCCACCCTCCAAAAACCTACCCCCCACGCTAAACCATGGTTAATGCCCCGACCGAATCGCTGGTCCTAGACCGCCAGCAGCCCCACCCTGGGGCACCAAATAACTGGAAGCGATTTTTTAGCTTCAGCACGGACCACAAGGTGATTGGCATTCAGTACATCACCACGGCGTTTTTCTTCTTTTTGGTGGGCGGCCTGTTTGCCATGGTCGTGCGCGGCGAGCTGATTACCCCCGAGGCGGACCTCGTGGATCGCACGGTCTACAACGCCATGTTTACCATGCATGGCACGGTGATGCTGTTTTTGTGGACCTTTCCAGTGCTGGCGGGCCTGGCCAACTACCTGGTGCCCCTAATGATTGGCGCAAGGGATATGGCCTTTCCGAGGTTGAATGCGATCGCTTTTGGATGGTGCCGGTGTTTGGCGTCATTCTCATGGCCAGCTTCCTTGCCCCCGGCGGCCCAGCCCAGGGCGGCTGGTGGGCCTACCCGCCGACCAGCATCCAAAACCCCAGCGGTGCATTTTTGAATGGCCAGACCCTCTGGCTGCTGGCTGTGGCCCTGTCTGGCGTCTCCTCGATCATGGGGGCGGTGAACATTGTCACGACCATCGTCAAAATGCGTGCGCCGGGCATGACCTGGTTCAAGACCCCGGCCTTTGTCTGGACGGTGATGAGCGCCCAGATCATCCAGCTGTTTGGTCTACCGGCTCTGACCGCCGGGGCGGTGATGTTGCTGATGGATCTGTCCTTTGGCACCCACTTTTTTGATCCCTTTGGCGGTGGCGCTCCGGTGCTGTACCAGCATTTCTTTTGGTTCTACTCCCATCCGGCGGTCTATGTAATCATCCTGCCGATCTTTGGCATCTTTTCAGAGCTGTTTCCGGTCTATGCGCGCAAGCCGCTGTTTGGCTATCCGGTGGTGGTGATTTCTTCCCTGGTGATTGTCGGCTTGAGCGCGATCGTCTGGGTCCACCACATGTATGCCAGCGGCACCCCGAATTGGATGCGGCTGCTGTTCATGCTCTCGACCATGCTGATCTCCGTGCCGACGGGGATCAAGGTGTTTGCCTGGGTGGCGACGGTCTGGGGCGGTAAGATTCGCTTGACCTCAGCGATGCTGTTTGCCCTGGGCGGCCTGGTGATGTTTGTCTTTGCGGGCATTACCGGGGTGATGCTGGCCTCGGTGCCGGTGGATATCCATGTCAACAATACCTATTTTGTCGTGGGCCATTTTCACTATGTGATCTATGGCGCGGCGGTGATGGGGGTCTATGCCGCGATCTACCACTGGTTCCCCAAGATGACGGGGCGGATGTATTACGAGGGCCTGGGAAAGCTGCATTTTGCCCTGACGTTTATTGGGGCTAACCTCAACTTTTTCCCGATGCACCCCTTGGGTCTCCAAGGGATGCCCCGGCGGGTGGCCTCCTATGACCCTGAGTTTGCCTTTTGGAATGTGATTGCCAGTTTGGGGGCGTTTTTGCTGGGGGTTTCGACCCTGCCGTTCATCCTCAATATGGTCAGCTCCTGGATCCAAGGAGAGCGGGCCAGCGACAACCCTTGGCGGGCGATCGGGCTGGAGTGGCTGGTGGCCTCGCCGCCGCCGGTGGAGAACTTTGAGGTGATCCCCACGGTGGTGGCGGCTCCCTATGGCTATGGCAAAAACGAGCCCCTGGTGCTGGGGCAGACCCTGGCGACGGACCCGCTCAGTAGCGAGTCCAACGGCAGCGGTACAGAGTTTGCCGCGCGGGGATAGGGGAGGCCGGACCGCGCCAGAGCGCTGCTGTCTTTGCTGGCGCTGCTGCTTTTGGGGGGCTGGTTCAATGACGCCCAGGTCTTAACGCCCAGTGCCTAACCCAATTCTTAACGCTCCATTCCTAACGCCCAATTTTTGACGCCCTTTTTTTAAGGCCCATGAGTACCAACATCGACCCCCAGCTCAATGCCCATGGCGGCGCGGTTGCCGCAGAGGTGGCGATCGCCCAAGGCACCGACCACAGCACTGACCATGGCCACGATGAGCTGGGTAGCCTCCGCTTTGGCTTTTGGATCTTTTTGCTCTCCGAAAGCATCATTTTCATCAGCTTCTTTGTCAGCTACACCATCTACAAAACCAGCACCGTCGATTGGCTGCCAGCGGGGGTGAGCGGCCTCGATACTGCGGCCCCAGCGGTCAATACCGTGGTGCTGATTTCCAGCAGCTTTGTCATCTATGTGGCGGAGCGATTTCTCCATGACAACAAGCTCTGGGGCTTTCGCTTGTTTTGGCTGTTGACCATGGCCATGGGGGTCTACTTTCTCTATGGCCAAGCGGTGGAATGGAGCGAGCTGGAATTTGGCTTTACCGATGGCACCTTTGGTGGCATTTTTTATCTGCTGACGGGCTTCCATGGCCTCCATGTGCTGACCGGAGTGCTTTTGCAAACCCTCATGCTGGGCAAGTCCTTTGTGCCGGGCAACTATGAAACAGGTGAGTTTGGCGTTGAGGCGACGTCATTGTTTTGGCATTTTGTCGATGTGATTTGGGTGATTTTGTTTGCGCTGCTTTACCTGTGGCAATAGCTCGGGTGCAGTTGGATATCTCCCGGAATTTCGCCCCCGAATGTCGCTCTTAACCCCCATCCCCACCCCTTGCTCCTGAACCTCATTCTGTAGATTTTGAGATGATCATCGACGACCAGCATTACGACATCATCATCATTGGCACTGGCGCGGGGGGTGGCACCCTGGCCCACCGCCTCGCCTCCAGCGGCAAGCGGATTTTGATCCTGGAGCGGGGTGATTTCATGGCCCTGGAGGAGCAAAACCGCACCAGCGTCGATGTTTTCAAGCGGGAGCGCTACCACGCCCCGGAACAGTGGTACGACCAGGATGGCGAGCCCTTTGCACCCCAGACCAACTATGCCGTGGGGGGCAATACCAAGATCTATGCGGCGGCGCTGCTGCGGTTGCGCGATCGCGACTTCACCGCCGTCCCCCACCAGGGGGGCCTCTCCCCAGCCTGGCCCCTGGGCTACAGCGACTTCGAGCCCTACTACAGCGAGGCCGAGCAGCTCTACCAGGTCCATGGCAACTGGGGGAGCGATTCCTTGGGTCACGATCCCACGGAGCCAGAGCACAGCCAGGGCTATCCCTTCCCGGCGGAACCCCATGGGGTGTTGGAACAGGACGTGGCAGCGATCGCCGCCCAGGGCCTCCACCCCACCCCCCTGCCCCTCAGCCTCACCCGCCAGGACGACGACCCCACGGGGGATTCCCAGGTCTTTGGCATCGACCTGGCCCTGAAGCATGGGAACGTGACTCTCAAGACCAACGCCCGTGTCACAGCCCTGCATACCAACAGCTCCGGCCAGGTGGTCAAGGCCGTGGAAGCCCGGATCGGCGACCAGGCATTTCTCTTCCTCGGCGACATCATCGTCCTCGCCTGCGGTGCCATCAACTCCGCCGCCCTGCTGCTGCAATCGGCTAACGAAAAGCACCCCAACGGTCTGGGCAACGGCTCAGGCCTGGTCGGCCGCAACCTGATGAAGCAATCCCTGACGGCGATCATCCAGCGCAGCCAGCCCAACTCTGGCACCTTTCGCCGCAGCGTCAGCCTGAACGATTTCTATTGGGGCGATGGCGAATTTGACTTTCCCATGGGCCACATCGAAAACATCGGCGGCCTGCTCCAGGATGTAATCTACGCCGAATCGCCGCCAGTGCTCTCCGTGCTGGCCAAGCTCATGCCCGGCGCGGGCCTGGCCCAACTGGCCAAGCGCTCCATCGGCTGGTGGGCCCAGAGCGAAACCCTGCCCGACCCGGACAACCGCATCCGCTGGAACGGCAAGAAGCTGTTCCTCGACTACAAGGCCAATAACCTAGAGGCCCACGATCGCCTCGTCTACCGTTGGATCGAGGTGCTCAAGGCCGTGGATGGCCCCCGAGGCGGCCCCTATCCCCGAGGGGAAGTGCCGATCCAGGTGGTAGCCAACCAATGCGGCACCTGCCGCTTTGGCAAAGATCCGGCCACCTCGGTACTGGACCTCAACTGCCGCAGCCATGAGGTGGAAAATCTCTACGTGGTGGACAGCAGCTTTTTCCCCTCCAGCGGCAGCGTCAGTCCGGCCCTGACAATCATTGCCAACGCCCTGCGGGTGGGCGAATATCTTGCAGCCCGTTAGGGCGGCGTTGGAGCGAGATAAAATTCAGCCAACGACTGGTGCAGTAAAAAACGTCAATTCAGGCTGGAACCCAGATTATTTAGCCTCTTCAATCGAAGTTGCTACCAGTGAGGCTTGCCATCTTCGAGCTATTCAAGGCCTTCGGCGGTTGCGCCAAAAGGGCAGAGAGTGGCTCATAGAGGCTATGGAGCACCGGAGTTTTGCTGAGCTGGCCATAGGGGAGTGCTGCCAAGCTGCCCTGGACATGAATGAGGTCAAAGCGTCCCGGACAGTTGAACACCCGGCTCAGCTGGATCTGCTCATGGAGCAAGTACTCCTGAAGGCGGACCTTGGCTTCGGCCAGCGGTTGGTCACAGCCGGGCTCCAGCCAGGCTAAGCTGTCGGACCCGGCAGCGGCAAACAGCGTCACATCGTGGCCCCGACGCACCAGCTCATCGGTGAGTAAGCTGATGCTGTATTCCGCAGAGCGATGGTTGGTTAAGGGAAGATGCTCCCACAACGGTACAACCTGGGCAATGCGCATCGATCACGATCTCCTAACTGCACGGGAGTTTCGGCTTCCGCCTCAGGCTTTTCCACGACGTGGCGATGGTGACACCGTCATTGATGATTTGGGGCGCACCAAATTTCTTTTCCAGGACCACGTTACGGCCCTTGGGTCCGAGGGTCACCCCTACAGCTTCGGCCAGATGATCAAAGCCACGCTCCAGGGCGCGGCAAGCTTCTTCGTTGTAAGTAACGCTTTTAGCCATGGTGAAATAACTCCGCCAAACAACTTCAAAACTGCAACGAAACGAAGAAATTAAGGGCGTAAAACTCAAGCAAACCAAAATCAAGTCAACAGACCTAAGCGAACAAGGCTCAAGCCGATGTAAATTAGTTTACTTGATCAGTAGGAAGATGCTGAAACAAGAAATTTGAGCATCGACAATCAATGATATGTGGGTTTTCGCCAGTAATTACCCATCACCCATCACCAATTACCCATCACCCATTAACGTTGGGCAATCATGCCCCGCCAAAAGTCGGCCAGCCCTCCACTCAGGAAGTATCAGCAAAAGCCCAACGCTGTCCAGAGTAGGGAGCAAGAGCCCTACCCTTGCCGCGTTTGCAACCATCGTGGCTGGGCCGCTTAAGAGATAATTTAAGCGAAGGCAAAAGTGCATGACAATAAAGTGCATGACAATATTGTCAAAAGTACGGCTTACCCTACCCGCCCATGGCTACAGCAAGACTTCCTGTTCGCCCACCGCATCCGTAGGGATTGACAGCCCCATGGCCGAGATTTAGCACGATTCCCACCGTTTTCCAGCCTCAACCTGACGCTCAGCAATCTGCGTTGAGTGTGAAGCCGAGGCGACTGAGCAAATGCTGTAAAATGTAAAGTAGGACAAAGCAACTACTGCACCTCGGAAACCCACCCTCTAGTCATGACGCTTTACCTCCAAGAGAAATACGTCAACCTCCTCACAGACTTCGGCTTCAAGCGCGTCTTTGGCTCCGAGCCCAATAAAGCCCTGCTGATCGATTTCCTCAACACGCTGCTACCCCAGCGCCATCAAATCCAATCGCTGTCCTACAAAAGCAGCGAAAACCTAGGCAACACCCCCCTCGATCGCAAGGCAATCTTCGATATCTATTGCCAAAGCGCCAGCGGTGAGCGCTTCATTGTCGAAGTTCAAAAGGCCAAACAAAACTTCTTCAAAGACCGCAGCGTCTTCTACGCCAGCTTTCCCATCCAGGAGCAGGCGCTCCAGGGAAAATGGAACTTTAAGCTGTCCCCTGTCTACTCCATTGGTGTGCTAGATTTCATCTTCGATGACCACCGGGATGAAGACACCCTAGTTCATCTCGTAGAGCTGAAGGATCAACAATGCCAGGTTTTCTACGACAAGCTCAAATTTATTTATGTTGAGCTACCAAGTTTACTAAGACCCTAGAACAACTGGAGTCCCATCAAGACAAGTGGTTTTACTTACTCAAGCACTTGCCCGAGCTAGAAGGAGAACTGTCACCCTTCCAAGACCCCGTGTTTCTACAGTTATTCGAAGTTGCAGAGATTGCCAACTTCTCACCCAACGAACAGGACGCCTACGAGAACAGCTTAAAGTACTATCGCGACATGGATAATGTCATCCACACATCCTGGCAGGATGGCTTGGAGCAAGGACTGGAGCAAGGACTGGAAAAAGGACTGGAAAAAGGACTGGAGCAAGGACAGAGAACCCTGATTATTCGTTTGCTCACCCGGCAGTTTGGAACATTGCCCACTTCCATCATGGGCTCTCTGGAGAAGTTGCCATCGGAACAGCTAGAAATGCTGGGAGATGCAATCCTCGATTTCTCAGGACTAGAAGATGTGGAACGCTGGCTGGCAGCGCAGTAGATTGAATGGGGACCAGGGCAGTACTCCAGGGCATCACGCGAAGCTAGGGCCAGTGGGATAAACTCAGAACTGGCTCAGGACCCCCAGCGACCCCCGATGAACCCAGATTCCTATCCCAGCGACATCCACGCCAACAAAATCTATGACGCCATCGTCGTCGGCTCCGGCGCGACCGGCGGGGTTGCCGCCAAGGAATTGAGCCAGCGCGGCCTCAGCGTCCTCGTCTTGGAAGCAGGCCGCGAGGTCAGCCCCGCCGACCTGGCCAATGGCCCCAAGGAAATGGCCAAGCGGATCTACAACCTGCTCACCCAAACCCAGGGCATCCAGGCCCAGCACCCCGGCTATTGGAAAGCCAACCCCGACCTGTTCACCAACGAAAAACAAAACCCCTACAGCACCCCCGAGGGCAAGCCCTTTACCTGGGTGCGCGGTCGCCAGGTGGGCGGCAAGAGCCTCACCTGGGGCGGCATCACCCTGCGGCTGTCCGATTACGAATTTAAGGCCGCCAGTCGCGATGGCTATGGCACCGACTGGCCGATTGGCTATGACGACCTGGCTCCCTACTACAGCCAGTTGGAGCAGTTTTTGCAGGTGCGGGGCGATCGCAATCACCTGCCCCAGCTCCCCGATGGCGACTACCTGCTGCCCCCAGCGGAGCTAACCCCGGCAGAAAAGGTTCTGAAGCAACGGATTGCGGAGCACTATGGCGATCCTTCGGAGCTGGGCAGAGCCCATCGCCAACTGATCCCATCCCGAGGCTTTACGCCTGCACAGGCCCACCCCCGGAGCAGCCCTGGCCCCCCCTCCTCCAGCCAGGGCGCACCCTCAAGGCTGCCTTGGCCACGGGCAACGTCA
>JAAUQQ010000252.1 GCA_012032745.1 Synechococcales cyanobacterium RM1_1_8 | reverse complement strand
ATCCATTTCGGGAAGTCAAGACCGGCGTGGCCCAGTAAACTCGACAGGCTATATACTTCAAGCAATTCCCCCCCCAAGCCATTCACACCCTCCACAGTCCATGCTCAGCCAAATCCAAACCCTACTGCGCGACACCGAGGGGCGCTACGCCACCGATGCAGAATTGCAGTTTTTGGAAGACTACAGCAAAGGCTTTCCCCAGCGGCTGCGGGCCTACCAAAGCCTGCGCAAGCAGGAGCGCACCCTGATTCAGCAGGCCTATAACCAGCTCCGCAAACAGCATCCCAGCCTCTTTCCAGCGGGGGAGAAGGAAGCCCTGCGCAAATGGCAGCGGGATACGATTTGGGTTCTACGCAGCTCCGGCGTGGCCATGTTGCTCGATGACATCGACAGTTTGCGCGATCGCCTCATGCTCTGGTTTCAAACCATCATGCTTGCCTTTGGCACCCAGAAAATTTGCTATCTCACCTATGGCACCCTGAAAGACCTCGCTCCTAAAATCATGGGTGAGACCGAAGGCGCATTGCTCGGCGAGGTGTTAGAAGTCAATCGCGAGCTGTTTGATTTACCCGATTTGGAATAGCCGATCCAGTGCTTCCGGGCAGAAATCCTTCGAGTCGTTTAAGCCGCCAGCCGCTTGCCGTTCTGCAGACCGTTTTAGTTTTCCACTTGCCACCGACCTAGCCAGCATTGATTCGGATCGGGACAGCCATGGAACCAGTGACATGAATTTTGCCCGCTACGGAGTAAATAACGATGGCCTTAATCAAACTCCTCGTCGTGTTGTAGGGCGAATCCTCGCTGAGGAAGATATCCAACGTACGAGACTCTCCCCCCTCTAAACGAATCGACTTAAACTCTTCCTGACGAAACTGGGAAGCATGACTGTCAACGCTGATGACCTCAACCCGCTTTAAGTGGATGAGTTGGGGCACGGTATCAGCGTTGTGAAGGCTGACAAACACAGCCGCAAACCGACGTACAGGAATCGGGATTGGGACTGAATTTGCGGGGATGGGATCTTGAAGGGCAACCAAGGTAACGGCACAAGCCAGCTTCGTATTCATGGGTTAGATACACCAACAACGAGATAAATATTGAGGTCCAAAAGTATTCAAGCGTGAGGCTAAGCTGCAAAATACCTCGGCTTGTCGCGGAACAGTCCACCCAGCCTAAAAAGCCTAAGGCTAGGCTTCTCGCCGTTGGTCTATCCTGCTGAGGAAAGTCAAATAAAATCTATTTCTACTTGCCTTTCTATGCATTTTGAGCGATTTTTACTGTAATTATGATAAGAGAGGGTAGATAATTGCTGCGTGAAAAGAAGATTAGAAGATTCTCACATGAGTTATTGGGAACCTTGGCCGTCTAGGCTTGCATCCTTACAGAATTAAGTTTAGCTATAAAAATCAGTCCAATAAAGGCATAAAGATCAGCAAAAAGCAGCCATCCAGACCTGATCTGGATGGCTGCTTTCATTGAGCAACATCTTCGGGATAAGGGTGCAATGTACAATTAAGCCGAGTATGGCATTCAAACCACAGCATACTAATTGCCCCGCTGACCGGCTTCGGCTCCGCGCAGTGCTCAGAGCCCTAAATTGGCATAAACCTGGCGGACTGAATGGAGCCGAAACCAGCGGCATGAAAACAATAGCTGCTTCAAATCAGCAACCTAGTTGATGACCTCAAATGCCTTATCAACCTCCGTAATCGCGGCCCCTTGGACAATTGCAAACTGTCCACCCGTTCCAAATCCAGCGGCGACTCCATTCTGGTTATAGAAAATGCTGCCACTAGATGCGCTATACACAACCCGGAAGCTGCTACTTCCGGCCATGGCATCCCTGGCAACAATGCCAACTTCGGCCAAGTCGTTGATACCAAACGTGTTTTTGTCGAGGGCGATCCGGTCAAAGTCATTGACGAAATCGGTGATGGTATCAACCCCAAAGGCGGCTCGACTAAAGACTCCCGTGCTGGCAATGAAGGTGAAGTAATCTGCATCGCCACCCCCAGTCAGTCGATCGTTACCAGCACCACCGACCAAAATATCGTTACCCGAACCGCCAAGGATATTGTCAATGCCAGCTCCGCCATCCAGGTAGTCGTTGCTGGTGCCGCCATCCAACAGGTCATTGCCTGCATCGCCATACAGGTAATCATCCTCTGCCTCACCATAGAGGCGATCTGCCCCAGCGCCGCCGTAGAGATAGTCTACGCCGCTCCCTCCAAAGAGCACATCTGCGCCAATCCCACCGTTGAGCAGATCATCGCCAACGCCACCGAAGAGGCGATCGTTCCCTGCATCGCCATTCAGCGTGTCGTTGCCATCATCCCCTCTCAGGATATCGTTACCTTCTCCACCATTGGCAATGTCATCTCCATTGCCACCGTTGAGAACATCATTAAAAAGACCTAATCCTCCGTTCAACACATCATCTCCGTCTCCGCCATTGAGAATGTCGGCTCCTAAGCCGCCATTCAAGATGTCATTACCATTAAAGCCATTCAATGTGTCGTTTACAGACAAGCCGATCAGCAGGTCGTCGGAGCTAGTACCATTGAAAATTGCCATCACACTACATCCTTTGGGGTGAATAGATAAACATTCTGGGAGTTGGAACATTTTGGATGCCTTGAATAATCATCCAAGCGTTCCAATGACTAGCTATAGCTAAAGAGCCAAGACTGAATAGACCAGGAAATGGAGCTTTGCTTCGCAATTCATGTCTAGGCCTGAACTCCATTTCTGGAGATGACTTTTGCATCTCGAACTAATATAAACACAGAAGTTATTGTCCCTTCATGAAAGAAAGGTGAGAAGACTCTAATAGAAAAAATATCATTTATGAGTATGGGCTTGCTGAGGTGCCCCTCATCTAAACGTGTCAAGATTTAGGAGCAGAGCTGGCGGAGGCGGTATCCCTGTCCCCGGATGGTTTCGATGCGATCGCTCCCAAGTTTCTTGCGCAGATACCCAACGTACACATCGACAATATTGGAGCCAGGGTCGTAATCGTATCCCCAAACCCGATCTAGAATTTGCTCGCGGCTCAGCACCTTGCCTTCGTTGCGGAAGAATAGTTCTGCCAAAACAAACTCTCGCGTGGCCAACTCCACCCAGCGCACTCCCACCTTGGCTTGGCGCGATCGCAGATCGAGCAGAAGTTCGCCCTGACCCAGGATTTGTGCTTCATCATAGGCGGCTGTTGGGCCATCGCTGGGGCGATCACGCAGCCTTGCCTTGATTCGCACCACCAGCTCTTCAAACCGGAAGGGCTTCGTGAGGTAGTCGTTTGCCCCCTTTTCAAAACCGGAGACCTTGTCATCAATATCGTCCCGCGCCGTCAAAATAATGACGGGCATTGATACCCCCTGGCCGCGCAGCCCATCGAGCAGCTCCAAGCCATCTTGATCTGGCAAACCCAAATCTAAAATCATCAGATCGAAGTCTCCCGTCAATGCCATTTCCATGGCGGTTTTTGCCAGAGGGGCGATCGCCAGTTCAAAACCTTGGCTGAGCAACCCTTTCTTCACAAAGGATGCAACGCGTTCTTCATCTTCAACCAGCAAAATGTGAGACATTGAAAATATCTATAGACAGCTTGACATCGAAAACGAGAGAACTCTAAAAAGAAAAATAGTCTTTCACTTGCGCGTGGCGCTTAACGTGCATTACGTATATATTTAAAATCCATGGGCCATCCCGGCTCCAAGAGGAAGCACCAGCGTAAAGGTAGAGCCCTGGCCCAATTGACTTTCTAACGCCACAAGCCCCCCATGGGATTCGGCGATCGCCTTGACGATTGCCAAACCCAAGCCAGACCCTTCAGAACGGCGTTGCTTGCCCCCTCGGCAAAACCGTTCAAAAATACGATCCTGATCAGCTTGGGCAATCCCTTCTCCGGTATCCCGGACCCAGAGGCGAAGCCGCTGCGGCTCTAGCACAGCGCCTAGGGTGATGGTGTCATCTGGCTGGGTATGGCGCACTGCATTGTCCGCTAGGTTCAGCAGCGCCTCGGTGAGGCGTTGGCGATCGCCCCGAATTTTGCCCCCGCCGCCCAGGCTCCCGTCATCCAAACTTAGCTGCCAACGGCGATCGCCCAGGGCCTGCACCTTGGCAAACAGTTCCGTCAGCCAGGTAGATAGCTCAAAGGTTTCCCAATGGAGAAAATCAGGACGCTCGCTTTTGGCGAGGAGAATCAGTTCGTTCACGAGGCGGCCCATGCGATCCAATTCATCCAACAGCAGCGTCCGCGTTTCTTCCACCTCCTGCGGATCACTCTCCATCAATTCCAAATGACCGCGAATAATCGTAATCGGCGTACGCAACTCATGGCCCGCATCATTCAGCAATTGGCGCTGGTTCTGAAAGGCTAAATCCAACCGACCCATCATCTCGTTGAAGGTCTTGGCCAGGTCCGCCAGCTCTCCACCGCCCTCCACCGACAAGCGCTGGCTCAGGTCAGACTCACTCACCCGCTGGGCCGTATTGGCCAAGGTTCTCAGGGGAGCCAGCAACCGGCCCGACAGCAGCCAACCCAGGCCCAAACCGACCAGGGTGAGCACAGACAAGACCTGAGTCACTTGATGCAAAGCCTCAAGGGCCTCTTCGCGCTCCCCGGCGGTACTGTGGACAATAATGAGGGAGCCCAGGGGGCGATCGCCCGTTCCTTGGCCCGTGCCATCTGCGGCCCAAATGGGGGTTGTTTTGTAAAGAATGTCACCCAGCTTCTCCCCCCTGCTCCCCTTAGGGACATCAATTTCACCAGCCTGATCCCGCCCAATCAGCTTAAGTTCAGTGAGGATAGCTTGACCGGGTTGCAAGCCTTGGGGTAATGCCCGAGGACTAGACTTATAAACTTGACCCTCCACAACCGCGATCAAAAAGGTATCGTCCTCTGGAATTCGCTTCGCGAGGAACGCATCCATTAATCCCTTCAATTCTTGCGAGGTCCGAGGATTTGGATTGAACGTCAACTCGCGAGAGCGAGGCAAAACCCCAAACGGGTCGTCCTCGGCTGAGCGCTCAGGCAGCGGCAGCGTTCCCGCTCGCAGCGCCTCAAAAAATTCCAGTTCCTCGCCAATGTCTTTCCTAACGCGAGCATCCACCTCGGCAAAGACGCGGTAGCGCATTAGGGGGACCGCTGCCAAGAATAAGCCCATGAGCAAAAAAACATACCCTAATAGAATCCGCGTCCGAGCTTCCCCGAGCCATTGCCGGGGCCATCCGAGGAGGTGAATGCCTTTGCCATGAGCGGGTTCAGCCTGGCAGCGCAAACGTCGCTGCGCCGTGGGGGAAGCCATAGGTTTTTTGCTCAGGAATACATGTGGGAGGACTGACCCCCCATTCTAAAGGTTCCGCTTCGCCACTGATCCGAATTTGCTCGCCACAGGCAAGCAAAATCGAGTAAGTTTACCTAGCGCCCATGATCAGGCAGAACGGATGCATCTCTGGGGGTTTAACGCCTAAGGCGGGAATTCTAAGACGTAGAGCCGTTTCTAGGGAAGCTTGTTGAGACAAGCGAAAAAGCACGCTAAACGGCCCTAATTGTCATCTGCCCCAGCCCGAAACTGTGAAAACAATTCTAGTTATTGAGGACGATGCAGTCATTCGCAAAAGCATCGTCAAATCGCTAGAGCACCAAGCGTTTCGGGTGCTCAGCGCCACCGATGGCACCACTGGCATTGAGCTGGCCCAGGCCCATTTGCCCGACCTGATTCTGTGCGATATTCTCATGCCCGGCCAGGATGGCTACAGCGTGCTGGCGAGCCTGCATCGGGTGCGCGAAACCGCCGATATTCCCTTCATTTTTCTGACTGCCAAGGCGGACCTGGGCGATCTGCGCCGGGGCATGAATCTGGGGGCCGATGACTATATCCCCAAGCCCTTCGAGACCCAGGATTTGCTGGCGGCGGTCCGGGCCCGCCTCGATCAACGGGCGCGGCAGCGTCAACCCTATTTGGCTCAATTGCGCAGTACCGCAGAATCCCTCAGCCGCTCGGCCTATCTGGATCTGCTCACCAGTCTGCCCAACCGCATTGGCCTCCACCACCACCTGCGCCAGCAGCTTGCTCGACCGGGCGATCGCAGTTTCATGGCTGTGGTTTGCCTCAGCATCGCCGACATGGCGGAAATCTACGGCACCCAGGGCTACAGCGCCGCCGATCAGCTGCGCCAGGAGCTGGCTGTCCGACTGCGCCAGTTTGCAGGCCATCAACATTTTGCGGCTCGCTTGAGCGGGGCTCAGTTTGCGATCGCCCTCCAAGGACTCGACCACAGCGATGACCTCGATCGCCTCATGCGCAGCCTCGCCCACCAGCTAACCCAGCCCTATGGGCTCCACGGCCCAGCCAGCCCAGGCGACCCCAAAACCCAGATCACCCTTCAACTCCACTGGGGTGTGGCCCTCTACCCCCACCACAGCCATCGCCCCGAACAGCTCGTCGCCTATGGCGAAACCGCGATGCGCTGGGGCCGGGAGAACGGCGTCAGCGACTACCAGCTCTACACCCCCGAAATTGATGCCGCCGATCGCGATCTCAAACAGCTCAGCCAAGAACTCCAGCAAGCCGCCCAAAACGGCGAGTTCCACCTGCTCTACCAGCCCCAGGTCAACCTGATCACCAATCGTATCATCGGCGTCGAATCCTTCCTGCGCTGGGACCATCCCCAGCGGGGCACCCTCCTGCCCCACAGGTTTCTCGCCCTGGTCCAAGACCCGAGCCTGGTGGAAACCATGACCGACTGGACCATCCGCACGGCCTGTGGGCAGGCCAAACAATTCCAGAGCCTCAGCTTGGTGCCCATGTCAATGTCGGTCAATCTCTCCCTGCTCCAGTTCAAGCGCCCCAATTTGATTCCCACCGTGGCCAGGATTTTGCAGGAGACGGGCCTGGATCCGAGCCTGTTGACCCTGGAGCTGACCGAGAGCAGTTTAATGGGGGAGCAAACCCAGGTCTGTCATCTGCTGGCGGGGTTGCAGGAGTTGGGAGTGAAGATTGCGATCGATGATTTTGGCATGGGCTATTCTTCCCTCAAGGATCTGAGTAAATTTCCCCTCGATACTCTCAAGATTGATAGTTTCTTCATCCAAAACCTGGGCGATGCCCATTATGCAGCGGTGGTGTCTAGCATCATTGCCATTTCCCAAACCCTGCGCCTCAAGGTAATTGCTGAGGGCGTGGAAACCGAGCAGCAGCTCGGCATTTGCGCAAATATGGCTGCCATGCCATGCAGGGCCACTACCACAGCATGCCCCTCCTGCCCGGTGAGCTGGAGACGCTGTTGCAGCAGGGGGGCGATCGCCGCTGCTCCAGGCCAGCTAGACCAAGCCGCCCCTGAGATCCCAATTAAAGATCCCGACAAAAATCCCATAAGGTAGAAATGCTCTGCCTGTAGCCGCCCATGCCTGCCTTTAGCCCCGCCGACGCCGATCGCCACCTCGCCCAAT
>JAAUQQ010000251.1 GCA_012032745.1 Synechococcales cyanobacterium RM1_1_8 | reverse complement strand
CCGACCCCTCTGTAGTCCTGGGCTCTGGCTTGCTAGGTTGGATTTGAATAACAGGCTGGCGTCAGGGGGATGTAATGCTAAGGGACTTCCAAGGAATAAAGCATCCAAATTGGGGAGATGGGAGATGGGGAGATGGGGAGTTAGTTTATGTGTCAGTGTTGTTCGAGCGTAGGGGCGTTCTACCAAACGCCCTGCCAAGCCCCAAGCTCGATCTAGACTGGATGATTAAATCTTTGGAAGTCCCTTACTGGGTATCAGTTGCAGCCTAAACTCCCTCAGAAGTACGGTCAAAGGCGGTTGACCGCTTAAGTTAAGATCATTCCAGACTCCTCACTCTGACGACTATTCCGCCCTGGCAACTTCGCTATGGCTTTCCGCGTCTGTCCTGATACAGGGGTGTCACGTTCCGGATATCTTCCTGGGCTACGGGTCAAAGCTACGGGTCAGGGTATCTATCATCCCGGCCTTAACAGGATCCAGTCTTGACAAAACCCAGTCCCAGTCTTCAAAACAATTTGCTTTTAGGGGGCCAGTTACCATGGCGCGCGATCGTCACACTTCAATCTATCTCCCATCCCGCGCTGGCTGGGGTCGCCTGGGTCTCGCCGCTGCGGCAACCCTGCTCTGCATCACCGGCAGCTTGCCGGGGGTGGATGCTGTGCTGGGCCGCTCTAACCAAGCCCAGGCCCAATCGGCAGCCCAATCCATCACCCTGGATGCCGATGTCCAGGAAGCCAATGCCCAAACCGGCGTGGTGACCGCACGGGGCAATGTGCGCATCGACTACCCCGGACGGCAGATTAAGGCCACGGCCCAGCAGGCTCAGTATTTCAGCAAAGAGCGACGCATGGTCCTGACGGGCAATGTCTTTGTCACCCAAGCCGGAGGCAATAGCATTCGCGGCGAAGTCGTGACCTATCTGATCGATGAAGCTCGGTTTGTGGCCCTGCCGAAGAACTCCCAACAGGTGCGATCGGTCTACGTTGTCCCCGAGCCCGCCACCGCCCCTTGATCTTCTTCTCTCCCTAGTGTTTCCCCCATGTGTTCTCTGTTCAGAGGTTGGAGATTTCCTTGCGGATCCTGTTAGAAAATGTCCAAAAGAGCTACGGTCGGCGGCCCATCGTGCGGCGGGTCAATCTGGCCGTGGCCCAGGGAGAAATCATTGGCCTGCTGGGGCCGAACGGGGCTGGCAAAACCACAACGTTCTATATGGCCACAGGGCTTGAGCGGCCTGACGAGGGCAAGGTCTGGCTCGATGATGAAGACATTACCCCCCTGTCCATGACGCTGCGGGCGAGGCGGGGCATCGGCTACCTGGCCCAGGAAGCCAGCATTTTTCGGTTTTTGACGATTGAAGACAACCTGCGCCTGGTCTTGCAGCAAAGCAACCTGGACAAAACCGCCCAGGAGCGAAGGCTCCAGGAGCTGTTAACGGAGTTTCGCCTGCATACGGTAGCCCACACCCAAGGCATCCAGGTCTCGGGGGGGAGCGGCGGCGGACGGAAATTGCGCGGGCGCTGGCCTCCGGTGCCGATGGGCCAAAGTTTTTGCTGTTGGATGAGCCCTTTGCGGGGATTGATCCAATTTCCGTGGCGGAGATTCAGGACATTATCCAGCAGCTGCGGCGCAAGAATATTGGCATTTTGATTACGGACCACAATGTACGGGAAACTCTCACGATTACGGACCGCGCCTATATTTTGCGGGATGGCGAAATTTTGGCGGCGGGTAAGGCGGAGGAGCTCTATGCCAACCCGCTGGTTCGCCAGTATTACCTCGGGGAGAACTTTCAGCTCTAGCTGGGCCTGCGGTCTTGGGACTCGCGGTCTTGGTACGCGCGTGAATGGGCAGGCTGTGATCCTAGCAATCTCCTGACTGGACTGTTGTCCGATGCACTAATGACTTAGCTGAATGGCTGAGCCCAACGATAGAAATTTACCCCATGGTCCCTGTGACGCCTCCTGTGACGCCCCCTGCAACGCCGACTGCCCTTGATGTGCCCATTCGCTCCCGTGCCCGGCCTTGGCCGCTGGGCTGGGTGCCGATTATGGATCGGTACATCTTGCAGCAGCTTCTGGGGCCGTTCCTGTTTGGCGTGGGCATTTTTTCCTCCGTGGCGCTCTCCATTGGGGTGGTGTTTGATCTGGTGCGCAAGGTGACGGAATCGGGGTTGCCCATGGCGATCGCCGCAGAGGTTTTCCTGCTCAAAATGCCCTTCTTTGTGGTGTTGGCCTTTCCGATGTCGATTTTGCTGGCGACGCTGATGGCCTACAGCCGGCTCTCGGCGGACAGTGAGCTGACGGCCCTGCGCAGTTGTGGCATCAGTGCCTATCGGTTTGTGGTGCCCGCCCTGGTGATGAGCGTCTTGGTGACGGGGCTGATGTTTGTGTTCAATGAGGCGATTGTGCCCGCCGCCGAGGCCCAGGCCAATGCGACGCTGCGGGCGGCCTTGGAGGCGATCGCCCCCAGTTTCGCGATGAGAATATCCTGTATGAGCAGTATGAGACGGAGCGGCTGGAGAATGGCGATCGCCAGGAATACCTCAGCCGCCTGTTCTATGCTCGCAAGTACGATGGCGAGCGGATGCAGGGTCTGACGATTTTGGACTTTTCCAAGGGGGAATTGAATCAAATCCTGACTTCGAACAGCGCCATCTGGAATCCCAAGGCCAGCACCTGGGACTTTTTTGATGGCTCCATCTACCTGGTTTCTCCCGATGGCTCCTACCGCAACATCGTCACCTTCCAGGAACATCAGCTCAATATCCCCCGGACGCCCCTGGACCTGACCAACCGGCGGCGAGACTCGACGGAGCTGAACATTGCCCAAGCCCAAGCGGAGCTGGCCCTGCTTAAGCAAGGCGGCAATGCCAAGAAAGCGCTCAAGCTAGAGGTACGCATTGCCCAGAAATGGGCCTTGCCGTTTATTTGTATTGTCTTTGGTTTGGTGGGGGCTTCGTTGGGCATCGTCCCCAACCAACGCACGAGTAAGGCCACGGGGTTTGGCCTCAGTGTGTTGATTATCTTTAGCTACTACGTCACGGATTTTATCTTTGGGGCGATGGGTATTAATGGGACGCTGCCGCCGATGGTGGCGGCTTTTGCGCCGATTGGGATTGGGTTTGCGATCGGGGTGGGGCTGTTGGTTCGCAGCGCCCGTTAATCGCTATTTAGCCTCTCAGACGCAAAGACAAAAGGTGCCAAGCTACAACAGCCTCAGCAAGTCCTTGAGCACCGCATCGGCTGTGGCATAGCGCTCGGCGAAGTGGTAGCGGGTCATGCGGCGGACGATGCGGGCCAGTTGGGGGTGGCACTGGGCATAGGGCTGCCAGGCTAGGTCGCCGGTCTCGGGATCCTGTTCGATTAGGTGGGGGGGGATTCCGGTGAGGGCGCGAATGGCGATTACGCCGAGGGCGTAGATGTCGCTGTTGAGGCGGGGGTGGCCCGCAAGCTGCTCCGGGGCGGCATAGCCTTGGGTGCCGATCGCGATTGTCTGATTGACCCACGGCTCGGACTGGGCCTTGAGGTCGGGCTGGATCTGTTTGACCGCACCGAAATCAATCAACACCAGGGCATCATCGGCGGGACGGTGGATGATGTTGTTGGGCTTGATGTCTCGGTGGATAATGTGGCGCTCGTGGATGAAGGCCAGGGTGGGCAGCAGGTCTTGCAGGAGCTTGAAGACCACGGGGTCGGGCAGGCGGTGATCGAGGGGCAGGCGATCGCCCAGGGGCGTTCCCTCAATTAGCTCCTCAACCAAATAAAAATCTGGCCCCTGTTCAAAATAGGCCAGGAGTTGGGGGATGCGATCGTGGCGTCCCACCACTTCCAAAATTTCCGCTTCGGTCTTAAACAGACGGCGGGCCACCTGCAAAAACTGGGGATCCTGTACCGTGGGGCGCAGCTGTTTGACCACACAGGCGGGGGAGCCGGGCCGCTGTTGGTCCTGGGCCACGTAGGTGATGCCAAAGCCGCCGGAGGCCAGCACTTTCTGGATTTGGTAGCGATCGGCCAGTAGGCCCTGGGTTTGGATCGGCGCTGGGATTGGCTCGGGGCGCTGGATGCTGGTTTCCAACTTGGCCTTGCGGCTGGCCATACGCAGCATCAGAATCGCCTGCTCCTGTTCTTCGGCCCGTTGGATTAGCTGCTGTTGTTCTTTTTGGATGCGGTAGTTGTTGTAGGCAATGGTGGCGATCGCGCTACTCACCAGCCCCACCAACGGCACCATCACCGGCACCCAAATAAACTGGAGAAACAGCAGCCAAGTCACCGCCACGAGCAGCGTTGCCGTGGCCGCCAGGGCCAGCAACAGCTTCAGCGGATGGCGCAGCCAGAGTGTCAGCACGGCTCCCAGGCCAATGCAGCCGGTCAGCCACAGCAGCTCCAGCCATTCGGGCCAAAATTCAATCAAGGGCGATCGCCCAGGGCCGCACTGACCAACTGACTCACCATCTGGGCATGGCCCACCACCCCCGCCATATCCAAGCCCCCCTCGCGGGACTTGGTAAAGGGCGTAAAGAAATAATCCTTACTGCTGGGAGCCGTGGAGCCAATCAAGACAATTTTGTCCTTCACCTGCTCCGGCTGGAGCTTCCCCTCCAGCACATCGCCCAGGGAGACCGTGGTAGCCACCTGCTCGGCAAAGGCTGCGCGGTAGTTGAGCAGGAGCTGGTAACCCGCCGCTTGAATCGTTTGGTAGCCGCCGCTGTGGGGCCGCAGCGGTTCAAACGTCGCCTGGCCCAGGGCCACGCCGAAGTAGGAATCTTCGATATATTCCGCTTCAATGCCCTCGGCGGCGAGGTAGAGACTGGCCAGGCGATAGGCAAAGGAATAGTAGGTTTCCTCGCCCTCAAACATCAACAGCAGGGAGCGGCGCAGGGCTGTATCCGGATCGAGAATGACATCATTGAAGCCAATTTGCTGGGGATCAATCGGCGGCGGTGCCACGCCCACGGGATCGATCAGATTTGGCTTTTTTTCGATGCCAATGATATTGGGCTGCTGGAACTGCTCGTAGAGTTCGTCATAGCCCGGCGGCTGGGGAAAATCGCGGTAGATATCCAAGCCAATGGCGCGGGGGCCGTGGACCTGGAGGCGGCGAAAGACATCGGCAAAAATCGCATCGGGCAGGGGCCAGCGCTCCAGTCGGCGAATGTCCAGCTCGGTGATACCGATGATCAAGAGGCGATCGTCCGGGGGCGGAATCGGACGCTGGCGCACCATGAAGTCATAGGCCCGCACTTCCAGCGGCTCGAAGGTGCCCACCTGGCGCAGCAACCCCAGGCCGAGGGTGACCACCAGGGTGGTGAGTAGGGCGGGTTTAGCGGCTTGCCAGCGGGTTGTTGACCAGGGGGAGTTTGGCCAGAGATTTGACCAGAGATTTGGCCAGAGATTTGGCCAGAGGGCTGGCCACTGGAAACGCCGCCGCTGGGCCAAGGGCAGGTCAGGACTGGTGGGGATGAGGGAGAGGCGATCGCCGTCCCCCAGGGGCATCAACCGAGTCTGTTCCAGCCAATCCGTCTGGCCCCAAGAATTCTGGCCAGCCTTCGTCTCCCAGGCTTCATCCGGTGCTTCATCCGGTAGATTCACCTGGATTGGATTCGCCTCTAAGGCTTCCCCTGGGCGGGCGATCGGCGCGGGGGACTCAGGGGAATCAGGAGCGTTCGGTGGCGTGGAAGGAGACATGGAACAAACCGAAGACGAGGCGAGGCGCGCACAGAGTTGGACAGAGACCTAGCATTCCCCAGTTCAGGTCGCGGCTTGAGTTCGGGTTGGGGTCGCGCTTGGGGTCGCGCTTGGGGCCACAGTGTATTCTGGAAATTGTCCTCTCAGCCCCAGCGCTCAAAATTTCGATGACCACTGCTTCGATCACCACTGCACCGATCCCTGTGATTGTAAACGGAGCCACCGGCAAGATGGGGCGCGAAGCCATCAAAGCCATTGCTGCGGCGGAGGACATGGTGCTGATTGGTGCCCTGGCTCGCAACCCGGCGCTGCTGGGCCAGGATATTGGCGAGGTGCTGGGGTACGGGGCGTTGGAAGTGCCGATCACCAACGATAAAGAAGCCCTATTTGCCATGGGCTCCCAACAGCCCGAGGTGCCAGTGGTGTTGGATTTGACCCATCCAGCGGTGATCTATGAAAACGTGCGGGCGGCGATCGCCTACGGCATTTTCCCCGTCATCGGCACGACGGGCCTGAGCCCAGACCAGCTCGCGGAGCTAGATGCCTTCGCCCAGAAATCCAGCCTGGGTGGCCTGGTGATCCCGAATTTTGCGATCGGCATGGTGTTGATGCAGCAGGCTGCGATCCAGGCCTCCCGCTTCTACGACCACGTCGAAATCATCGAACTGCACCACGACCAAAAGGCCGATGCCCCCAGCGGCACGGCGATCAAAACCGCCCAGATGTTGGGCGAACTGGGCAAGACGTTCAACTTGCCCAAGGTCCAGGAAACGGAAACCTTGGCGGGGGCGCGGGGCGGCGATGGGGCGAGGGCATTCGCATCCACAGCATCCGGCTGCCGGGGCTGGTGGCTCACCAGCAAATTATTTTTGGCGAACAGGGGGAAACCTACAGCCTGCGCCACGACACCACGGACCGGAGTTGCTATATGCCAGGGGTGTTGCTCTGTTTGCGCAGGGTGCGGCAAGTGCGGGGATTGATCTATGGCTTGGAGAAAATTCTTTAAGGAAAGGTTCTTTAGGGAGCAGTTCGCGGCTGGGGCCGAAGCAAGTCCTGGGTGACCTGTTGCAAAACCTTCAGCGCCCCCAGCGATCCCCGGATCAGTCGGAACGCAGCCTGGGGCTGGCGGGCTAGGGCGATCGCCAATTTGCCACTATCCAAGCCCCCATCCGCCCGAACCACACCGGCCAAATCCGGCAGATCCGCCCCAGCATCGTCGCTGATCACCCGGACGGTGGTGATTTGAATCCCATAGGGAGTCAGGCATTGGGCGATCGCCGCTGCCTCCATATCCACCACCGCTGCTCCTGTTTGGTCGTAGAGCTGGGCTTTTTCGCTCGCTTTGTGGATCAGGCGATCGCAGCTCAGCGCCCTCACCCTGGAGACCCGAACCCGAGGCAGCCTGGTCTGGCGGGATTGAACCAAGCGCTCCCAAAGGCCAGGCTCGCATAGCTGGGCCACAGCAGTCGTAGAAATAGCCAGGGGAACCGATCGAGGAATCGACGTGAGCAGCTCTCCATAGACCACCACCTCCCCCACCCCCAACTGGGGCGACAGACTCCCCGCCACCCCCAGCACCAACACCCGCTGGACCTCAGACCAATCCCCTGGGCTGAGGGCGGTGGTGAGTCGCTCGACTGTGGCCTCTGGCCCCATGGCGATGGGCAAAATCGCGGTGCTAGCCTCGGCGCGCTGGAGGCCGCGCCTGACGGCGGCGGCTTCGGCTCCTTGGGGAACCAAAATTCTGTCAAACATGGTCAATGGGGGATGGGGGGTGGGG
>JAAUQQ010000250.1 GCA_012032745.1 Synechococcales cyanobacterium RM1_1_8 | reverse complement strand
GCGGCTGAGGACGGGCCAAGGCCAAAGGCAATGAACAGAATGCCCACAGCGCGAAAAATCAGCGCCCACTGCCAGGCGAGTGGGGCCACCGGGCTTGCGGGGGTGGGCTGCAAAACCGCAGATGACGCCGCCCAACACGGAGCTGATCAGCGTAAAAATCCACTGTTCCTGGGGCAGCCCCGGCACGACGCTACAGCCACCCTGGCGCAAACAGCCATCCAGGGAAGCGATGGAATCGAGCACAGAGCGGTCTTCGCCGTTCTCGCGCACATAGAACTGGTTGCCGAAGCGGGTCTGTAGCTCGATCCAAAAGGTACGGGGGAAAATCTTGTAATAGTCGCCGCCAACGTTGAAGTTGAGCAGGTTGCCGCCGCGAGAATCCGCCACCACCAGCAGGCTCTTGGCATCGAGGTTCCAGTAGTCCTGGATGGCTCGGCCTGGGGTGCGATCGTACTGGGTCAGCACCCGCAGCTTCCAGCCAGTGTCCGCTTCTAGCAGATCGATTTCACTCTCTAACTGGGCCTCCTGGGTGTCGGTCAGGACTTTGGCCAGGTCAATGATCGTGGTGAACTTCTCCGGCAGCAGCTCCGGATTGTCGAAGGCTTGGGCTGACGGGACGGCAATCAGGAAAACGGCGGCGATCGCCAACAAAACCGAGCCCAAACGCTGACAGAGACGATTAACCATAGAAGCTTTATGAGACCGCCCGATCATATTTCTTTACACTTGTTAATCTAAGGGAAAACTGACCGGGGCACAATCCCTCGGGCGGCGGCTCATTGGCTGCAAATCCCTAAATCAAGCTCCGCTTGAGCGCGGGCTGAATCGCCAACACCGAAACGCCGCAAAAGCCCAAGAGCACCGCCAACGCCGCCCCCAGGGTCACATCCCCAAAGGGAGCCGCCATGACGACACTGTTCCAGGCCCAGTCGCTGTGCAGGTAGAGATAGCGAATCGGCTCGATCGCAAAGCTCAGCGGGTTCAAGCTGGCAACCCAAGCCAGCCAGGGGGGCATGAACGAGAGGGGAGCCAGGGCCGTGCTGGCAAACAGCAGCGGCAGGTTGGTGACAAAAATAGCGGCAATCAGCTCAATGTGGCCGGGCAAACTAAAGGCCAAGCCCAGGCTCAAGGCCGTGACCCCAAGGACCAGCAACAGCACGATCAGCGCCACGATCGCCAACCCCGCCGGACCCGGCAGCCCCGACCCCAACCAGGCACTGGTGGCGATGATCGCCGAGGTCTGCAAAAAACTCAGAATCGTAATGTAGATCGCCGAGGCCATGACAATGGAAAAGCGGGAAGCCAATGGGGCGACCAGGAGGCGATTGAGGAAGCCAAACTCGCGATCGAACATCACCGGCAGCCCGGCATTGAGCGCACCGCTAAAGGCCGTGAACACAATCACCCCCGCCCCCAAAAACTGGCCATAGCTGACATCGTCGCCAAACAGGCCCTGGGGCGCATTCTGAAACAGCGCCCCGAACAGCACCAGCCACATCAGCGGCTGAATAATTCCCGCCATCAGGGTCGTCGGTCGCCGCTGGAGTTGAATAAACAACCGTCGGGTCAGGGCCAGGGTTTCCTGAAGCAAGTCTTGGCCACTGCTGCTGGGGGCAGCCAAGTCAGCAGGGTTAGAGCGAACGGTATTCAGGGTTGTGCTCATGGCATTAGGTCGGCAGAGGAAGCGCTCCGAGAAGCATTGAGGACGATCAAATCCCTCCCTAAGCCTAGCGCGCCTAGCTGTATTCGGAACCATCGGGCATGATTGCCCCCTCCAGCAGGGCTCCGACTAAATTGGCGCTGGTCATTTCCGCCTTGAGCAGGTTTGCCCCCTGCAAAATCGCCCCGGTCAGGTTGGTTCGGGTCAGATAGGCAGAAACCAAAACCGCCTGGGTGAGGTTGGCCTTGGTCAAATTGCTGTGGCTGAGGGTCGCTCCCTTCAGCCTGGCCTCCATCAGCAGGGCCGATCGCAGATCCGCCTTATCCAACACCGCATCGGCCAGGGACACCCCCCGCAGATCGGCATTGCGCAAATTGGCCCCCGTGCAGTTGACCCGCTCCAGGCGAGACAGCCGTAGCACCGCATTGCTCAGATCCGCATGGATCAAATTGGCATCGCTGAAGCTGGCATTGACGATGGTGGCCCCGGTGAGCAGTGCGCCTTCTAGATCAACTTCCTTGAGGTTGGCTTCACTCAGGTTGGCTCCACTCAAGTTGGCCCGGCTCAAATCCGCGCCATAGAGATTGGCTCCCCGCAGATCGGCCTTGTGGAGATTGGCCCCCCTGAGGTTCGCGCCATCGTAGGAGCGAGGTTCATAGCGCAGGTTTGCCCCCCAGAGACAGGCTCCGCTGAGATTGGCCCCGCTGAGGTTGGCGCTGCGCAAATCCGCATAGGCCAGGTTGGCATCCATCAGATCGGCCAAGCTGAGGTTAGAGCCCCGCAGATCCGCCCCCGAGAGCACGGCCCCATGGAGGTCGGCATCCTTGAGCTGGGCGGCGCTGAGGTTGGCCTGGGAGAGGTTGGCTCCACAGAGGCGAGTGCCCATCAGCACCGCACCCCGCAAATTGACGCGGTTGAGGAAGCTGAGGATCAAATTGGCGCTGCGCAGATCGGCTCGCTTGAGCACTACCCCCACCAGATCCACCCCAGCGAGGTTGATATTGCTGAGGTTAATTCCACTGAAATCGGTCTCGCCCGCTTCGTAGCGCCGTAAAAGCTCTTGTGGGTTCATGACTCAAGGGGAAGGGTCCAGGGGAATGGCAGGGCCGTCAGCTTCCAGGGAGGCTGCGAGCAGGGCGAGGTCAGCCTCTAGGTCGTCGATGGGGAACAGCTCCATCCCAGGCTGCCTGGGCTTGCTGTCTGCTGGTCTCTCTACATGGGTTTGGGTTTCAGGGGCGATCGCCAAGCTGGGATGGGCGGCAAGCTGGGTGGCGCGGTCCGGGCCAAACTGGATTGCGGTGGCCCGTTCCTGGGAGGAGGGTGATCTGGGGGCGGTTTGGCTGGGAGTGGTTTGGCTGGGAGTGGTTTGGCTGGGAGTGGCGATCGCCAAGGTCTTGTTCCTGGCGGGCGATCGTCCCTGGTCATAGCTGGGCTTGAGCACCTTCAACAGCGCCGCCACCGTCTGCATCGCCTGGTCAGGCACTTCGAGCTGTTCGGCCACCCCACAGAGCTTGATTTCCAAATCGGTAAAGTTGGGGTAGCGACTCTGCAACTCTGCCAGCAGATCCGACAGGCTGTGGTGGCGCAGCTCCATCCAATCCTGCTCCGAGAAGCGAAACAGATGATGTAGCGCTGAAAAGGCCACCGCCTTGGCCATCAGGGGATTGGCGTAGCGCATCAGCGTCAGGCGCAGGGCAAATTCCTGGTTTTCCCCCTCGCTGTCTAGGCTTTGGAAGGTCTCGCTCCCAGGGCTGGGGCTGTCGACCGCTTCGGCCTCTGGGGCGGTGGGCCGGGCGCCATGGCGGAAGCAGTGGGAAGCGCCCCTCTATTGCCCGCCCCCTGGCCCGCCCCCTGGGCTGATTCTCGAAAGGCTTCCACGGGGCCGGGCAGGAAGTAGGTGTCGGGGCGGGGTTGGTATTGTCCTGGCTGTGCTGCGGGCTGTGCTGCGGGCTGGGCTGCGGGCTGGGCTGCGGGCGACACTGCCTGACGGTGCTCTGGCGGCAAGGCTCGGGGAGGATAGCTGGCATCCATGGCGCTGGCGGGCAGGGCTGCCACCGCCAGGCCCGTGGGCAAGTCGTCCAGGGCTTCATCTCCGCTGAGCCGCTGGGCGGAAACCGGCGCAGCAAAACCATTAGCCCCAAAGCTAGCTCCAGGCTGGGACTGTTCTGTGCGTAGTACTGCGGGTCGGTGGGTGAAGCTTGGATGGAAGACCAGGGGGAGGCTTGGGGATGGGGCCGAGCTGGGCTTGAGACCTGAGCCTCGGAGCGAGGCACCAACTGTTGCCGATGCTCGGGCATCGGCTGCTCGGGCGCAAAACGTTCGGGCGCAAAGCGTTCGGGTGCAAGAGAGTTCATGGCTGCCCAAGCTGAGTTGCTCTCCCCAGGCTCAGGCACCATGCCAAAGAACTGCGTTTCATCGGGCTGGCTCTGCTCGTATAGGGGCGTCACCAGCTCCAGGATGGTTTGGGCCAGGCGCAAATACTCCACCGGCTTGCTGAGGGAATTGACGATCGCCCCCAACACATCCTCCAAACTATTGAACAGGGGCACCAGCCGCTGGGTCTCATCCAGCAAGGCCTCCCAATTCACTGCCACCAAACGCTCCTGGCTATTTTCCCAGATATTTTCGCAGACACAGAGCAGCAGCTTTTTCAGCCGGAGCTGTTCCGGGTGGCCGCTCAGGCTCTGGACCACATGGGCCCGGACTGCTGCCTGGGCGGAAATCTGGGCCGGGGTCGGACCGGCAGCGGCCTGGGCGGTGAACCACTCCGTCGAGGCCGTTTCCTCCTCGAAGACGTTTGCAGGGCTAGCTTGAAATCGAAGATCGAGATCGGGGAAAGTCTGGCTTGCTGGGGTCTGGCTTGCTGGGGGATTGGACTGAAACCAATCTTCCTGGGCCGCCATCGGAGCCGCCAACGCCCCAAAACGGCCCATGGGCCGGGTCATGTCGTAGGTATCTAGGTAAAGCTCCGTCAAAATCCGCAGCACACCATTGGCCACATGGGCGTAGGCCACGGGCTTGTTGAGGGTCTTGACGACACGGTTGAGCTGGAACTGGAGCGCTTCGAGGGTGGGCGATCGCTCCCACACCCCCTGGACAACTTCCCGCAGACTGACTTGATCGAGCCGATCTAAGCTGTCTTCCCAAACGCCATAACAAGCACAGTAGAGTAACTTTTTTACCCTTGGGAGATTGGGATCGCGCGCCAGGGCACTCACCACCCGCTCCAGTGGGTCTAGGGTTGTCATCAAGACCTCCGGCTGCAGAACAGGAGGCGAGACGAGTCCGCGCACAATCCGCGTAAATCACCCCAGCCCGCCTGAAAGACTAGGCCTAAGATACCCAGGGCCGGTGGTGCATTGTACAGTTGGGCCTGATAAACTTCCGGCGGCTCGCGTCGGGCGTTGATTCCGCCCCGGTTCGACCCCGGTTCCGCCCCGATTCTCTAGTGAAGATCATGGTTTCCTCTCCCTTATCCCCATCTGCTCCCCCGCCATTCCCTCGCTGCCGGGTGGGCGTCATTGGGGGCGGGCAGTTGGCTGGGATGATGGTCCCGGCGGCCCAAAAGCTGGGTCTGGAGCTGCGGGTGCAAACGCCCCAGGCCGAGGATCCGGCGGTGGGTCTCGTCCATCAGGCCTTTCTGGGCGCGATCCAAGATGTGGCGGTTACCCAGGCTCTAGCTGAGGTCAGCGACGTAATTACCTTTGAGAATGAATTTGTAGATCTCGCAGCCCTGGCCGAGCTGGCCGCAGCGGGCAAGGTGTTTGCGCCATCCCTGGAGGCGATCGCCCCCCTGCTCGATAAGTTTGCTCAGCGCTGCTATTTCCAAGCCCAGGGCCTGCCGGTGCCCCGGTTTATTGCCCTCGACAGCATTCCAGTGCCGGAGCGGCCCGATTGGCAAAATCCCCTCGGTTTTCCAGTGGTGCTCAAAGCGCGCCGCCTGGGCTATGACGGTCAGGGCACGACGATTTTGCACAGCCCTGGGGAACTCCAGCAGATTTTGGTGCAGGAAGGCTTTGAGCCCTTTGTCCTGGAAGAATTTGTGCCCTTTGAGCGGGAGCTGGCGATCGTGGCAGCCCGGTCCGCTGGGGGTGAGATGGTCACCTATCCCTGGTAGAAACCCAGCAACGGCATCAGGTTTGCGATTGGGTGTTGGTCCCTGGGCGATCGCCCCAACCTGGACGGCAGCTTGCCAGGCCATGGCCCGCACCCTGCTGACCCGCTTGGATTTTGTCGGAGTTTTGGCGATCGAGCTGTTCCAACGGGCGATCGCCTCTGGGTGAATGAGGTCGCTCCGCGCACCCACAACTCAGGCCACTACAGCCTCGATGCCTGTGCCACCTCCCAATTTGAGCAACAGTTGCGGGCGGTTTGTGGCCTGCCCTTGGGGGCGGCGAAACTGATCTGGCCGGGGGCTGTGATGGTGAACTTACTGGGCTATGAAGCGGCCCGCAGCGATTACCTCAGCCAGCGCGATCGCCTGGCAGCCCTGCCCCAGGCCCATCTCCATTGGTATGGCAAGGCAGAGTCGCGACCGGGACGCAAGCTGGGCCATATTACCTTTAGGCTGGCGGCCACAACGGCGGCGGAGCAGCGCCAGGAGGCGATGGGGGCGATCGCCGCCGTTCGCGAGATCTGGCCCTGTCCGGATCCCGGTTAAACCGTAGCAGCCCGGATCTTTATGGCTTTGTGCCTGGCAAGGGGGGACATCCCCCTAACAAAATTCAGGAAAACCCGATCTAGTCAGCCTCCGGCGGAGTCGCTATGATGGATGCAATTCACTGAGGCATTGGTGACTGCCAACAATGTTTTTTGATCTATGCCTTGTGTTAAGTGGGAACTAATCTGACGGGTGGCAGTAAACCGGGCTTGTACTCGGGAACTTTAAATCAGTCGATCGGATCCCCCCTGGAGTCTCCAGGTCACAAACTGAGGTAAGACGGTGTCCCGGTGAAGGTTATTTGTGGAATGTTCGTCGGTGAGCGTTCTGGTTCAAGGCCCTGGCTTCTTTTGCAGCTGGGGCTTTGTTTTTGGGGGACGGTCAGCGGGGGCGAGTTGGCAAGTCTGGAAGTGGTGGATTTGGTGCCCCGCAGGCTGCAATCTGAAGAGCGGCCCTCTCCAGGGATGGCTGCTGGAGCCAAGCCGCCGGATGTGACCCAGGGGGATTGAGCCACCAGCGGGCACTGGCATAGGAATGGCAACCTGGCGGCGGCGGCAGGGGTCTGGATGCAACGGGAGGCGGGGCGATCGCCAACCATGCCAATTATGTCGCAACAATACCGCACCCCAGCCCTGGCCTAGCCAGGCCCCCATCTCGCCCCATCGTCTGAGTTCCGCCTGCAACCTACCCTTTTCTTTGCCCATGCATTCCCAGCCCAAGACCGGCCAGCCCAAGACCGGCCAGCCCAAAACCCAGCAGCGACTCAAGCTGCTTTCTGCCAGCACCCTGCTCCTGCCGCTGCTCTGGTTTTGCACGACGATGCGCCCCCAGAGCGCCCAGGCCACCGTCCAACTGCGCGATCGCTCCTCGCCAGCGACAGCTGTGAAGCTTTGCAATCGATTCAAAAGCGCACCAACGCCGGGAAGATTCGCCTCGTTCCCGGCCAGACCTATGCCGTCATTGGCAAAAACCGCGCCCAAGATGCCACCCACTACCTGCTCCAGATCGAAGCAGCCCGGCCCAGCCAGCGTTGGGTGTCTGTGGATTGTGGCCAATTGGAGGGGGGGGCGATCGCCGAGCCTGCCCTGCCCAATCCTGCCCTGCCCAATCCTGCCCTGCCCAAGCCCGATCCATCGGCCCCACCCAC
>JAAUQQ010000249.1 GCA_012032745.1 Synechococcales cyanobacterium RM1_1_8 | reverse complement strand
AGCGGGGGGTGGTGCGGCTCTGGGGAAATCAGTAGATAGCGTCCCAGCTCAAAGGCATAGGCCAGACCGCTGTAAACGTAAAACAGCCAGTGGTAGGCCATCGCTCGGAGGGTGAAGCTGCCACCGCGATGGCGGCCAAGGAAGTGGTAAAGATCCCGGTTGAGGACAAACAGTCCTCCCAGGGCCAGAGCGACGATGGGCAGAACCAGAGCCGGCAGCCACAGGGCCAGGGGCAACAGCAGGGAGAGGAAGGCGCAGACAACGCTCAGGCGATTTTCTCGCTTGAGGTTGAGGTCGTTCATGGGATGGCGATCGCGCAGCAGCAGAGCCGTCCAGGGCAAGGCCCTACAGCGCACATCCGTCTGGACCATCTTGACCAACTGCCAACGCTTGAGATGCTTGACCTGGATCGACTTACAGAGCCGAATGCGGTGACCGGCCCGCGTTAGGCGGTAGCCCAGCTCAATGTCTTCGATGCAGGGCACGAGGTAGCGCTCGTCAAAGCCGCCCACGGCCAGAAACACAGAACGTCGCACCGCACCACAGGCCCCCCAGAATGTCGCGGCATCTGGGGAAGAAACCTGGTGGGTGTAGTGATGGAGGAGGTTGCGGTACTGGGAGGTGAAATTGGCCGCGCCGGGCTGGTCATCGTAGGAGCCAATTAGGGCATCGATTTCCGGATGGGTTTCAAATGCCGCCGCCACCTGGCTCAGGGTGGTGGGCTGAAGGGTGACATCGGCATCGACGAAGAAAACAACTTCGCCTTGGGCCAAGCTGGCACCCTGGTTGCGGGCAAAGGCTGGACCATGGGGATGGGGGAGATCCACAACCCGCGCACCGTAGTAACGGGCCAGCTCGCCAGAGCCATCGCCAGAGCCATCGTTGACGACGATGAGCTCATCGGGCTGGCGATCGCCCTGGCAAATGCTGTCAAGGCAGCGGCGGAAATCCTCGCCACCGTTGAGGACAGGTATGACGATGGAAACAGTCATGCGATTCGACACCATGGGTTTGTTGAAGAGCTGACTGTTGGTTAGGGGACTGTTGGTTAGGGGGCTGCTGGTCCGAAGAGCCAACTTGGCAAGAGGGCCAATTCGTACGAGGAAACCCTGCATTACTCATCACTCTAGCGCTCTGCTTCCTGTATTTTCTGGGTAATCACTCAGTCTTCAGCTTGATACAAAGTTCTGATAAAGCTCTGGGTCGGATTCAGTCAAGTTCCAAGCCTAGGCAAGCCCCAAGCCAGCCCGCAATAGAGCGAGGTTCCAGCAGGATTGCGCCAGGACGCCGATCCGATTCTGGGTCTCGGTCCAGGGCCGGGAGGGATCCGTCCTCCCCCTGTTCTGTTCTGCACCACCTGTTCCGCCCTACAGCACCATATCTATGGTTTTCGCGGAATAGCTTGAAATTCAGAATAGTTGGTCAGGTTTGTAAAGATAGGGTGAGTCTGTCCTCTTTGCCGCTGAGAACCTGTTTTGGCCTTGCTGTAGGGGGTAGGCTGAGTGAAGGGAATTAGCTTAGCTTGGGAAAGCTAGTTGTCAGTCATAGGTTCGCCATATTTACATCGAAGCAGACAACGTATGGTGTCGCGACAGCACAGCCTCGCTACAACGCTGAATCAAACTCTACTGAGTCGCCACTGGGTCCAGCGTCGCGATCTGCTCACTGGCTTGGTAAGCCGCAATATCAAGCTGCTCTATAACCGTTCGGTTCTGGGCATCGCCTGGATGCTCATCAATCCTTTGATGCAGCTCATGGTCTATGCCTTTGTCTTTGGCGTGCTGCTGCCCAATAACGCTGTTCCCAACTTCACATCGTTCATTTTTAGCGGCCTATTGGTTTGGACCTGGTTTCAATCTGCCCTGACCGAAGCGACGGGGGCGATCGTCCAAAATCGAGCTTTGATTCGACAGCCCGGCTTCCCCGTTTCCATTCTGCCGGTTGTGAATGTCGCCACAGGGCTGATTCATTTTGTTCTGTCGCTACCGATTTTGCTGTTGTTCCTTTGGAAGGATGGTGTTCAGCTCCAGTGGGGGCTGCTCCTGTTGCCGCTGTTAATGCTGCTCCAGTTTGCTTTCACCGTCAGCTTGGCCTACGTTCTGGCGGCGATTAATGTGACGTTTCGCGATACGCAACATACCCTGGGCGTGCTGCTCCAGATGCTGTTCTACTTCAGCGCCGTTTTTTATCAAGTGCCTGGGCAATTCGCCGCGATTTTCAACTTCAACCCCATCTATTTGCTGATTCAGGGCTACCGAGCAATCTTGCTGCCCGTGGATCCTGCTGTGCCTGTAGCTGATTTCAACTGGCTGCCCCTAGTGGGATTGAGCGGAATAACCCTGGCGATGCTGCCCCTTGGCCATCGTATCTTTCAGCAGCAGAGCGAACGTTTTGTTGAGGAACTGTAGGCTGTTCCTGTAGGTAGCCATCCCGGCAGGCAGCCATCCCGGTAGGTAAAAGGCCAATTCTCTACGTAGATTCAAACCAACACCGAAGGAACTTGAAGCCGATGGGTCACGGTATCGTCGTTCAAAACCTAGGCAAAAAATTTAGCACCTATGCCAGCGATCGCCCGCGTACCATCATGCAGGCCGCGCTGCGGGGCTTCCGGGGACTGAGTGCTGCCCATGACTTTTGGGCGTTGCGCAACGTCAGCTTTGAAGTGCAGCCTGGAGAGATCCTGGGGGTGCTCGGTCACAATGGGGCAGGCAAATCGACGCTGCTGCGACTGATCGGGGGCATTGGCCGTCCCGATGAGGGCGACATTCAGCTGCGTGGGCGGATCGGTGCCCTGTTGGACCTGGGAGCGGGCTTCCATGAAGACCTCACCGGGCGGGAAAACCTGCTCGTCTCCGCCCTGATCGGCGGGCTCACCCGCGAGGAAGCCCTAGCTCGCCAAGGGGAAATCATCGAATTTGCCGAGCTAGAAAGCTTTATTGACAATCCTATCCGCACCTACAGCACCGGCATGGGCATGCGGCTGGCCTTTTCCATTGCCATTCACACCGATCCCCAACTACTGCTGGTGGACGAGCACCTCTCCGTAGGCGACATCGGCTTCCAGGCCAAATGTATTGCTCGGGTCAAGGCCCTGCGGGATCAGGGCTGTGCCATCATGTTGATCTCCCAGACGCCCAAGCAGGTGCGGGAAGTCTGCGATCGCGCCCTCCTGCTCAAACAGGGCCGGGTGGCTGCCTACAGCGATCCAGAAACGGTGATTGGGGAATATGAAGCGGCCATGCATCCGGATCAAAAGCCCCGTTTGCCCCAATCCGCCCGGCGGGGCGAGCCTGTGCTAGGGGCACAAATTGCCTTGACGGGCATAGAACTACAGCCCCAAGCGCCATTTTATAATGGCGATCCGTTGACCGTTGAACTGAGCTATCGCTGTTGGAAACCGGTCAGCAGCCCAATTTTTTCTATCCGCATCAGCCATGAAAGCGGAGCAGTTTGTTTGACAACCAACAGCCTCACCGCAGGCTTGCAGCCCTCGATTTTGCCGGGCGTTGGCCGTATTCAGTTGCAATTGGAGCGCCTCGATCTCAACGGCGGCAAGTACTTCATCAGTGCTGGGATCCATTCTGCCCAGTGGCAAAGCCTGCTGGACTACCAAGATCTACCCCAGCCCCTGGTGGTGGAGCCGACCCCTGTGATTGAAGGCCTACTCCACCCTCCAGCCCGGTGGAGCTGGATGGAGCACAGCCCTGGGCCAGAGAAGCAGCAGCCCGTGGTGGATGTAGACCCTGCACCTAGTCCTTCCCTGGCTTAGGCAGGCGATGAATTGGCCAGGGGTTGGGCTGATCACGAGTCGGACAAGCTATTGCAGGTATTGCAAAATGCCTCGGGCGATCGCCCTGGCCATTTGAGTCCTAAACGTGGGATCGGCCAGTTTGAGCTTGTCCTGGGCTCCGGTGATAAAGCCCGTTTCCACCAGGGCGGCGGGCATGGACGTCCGCCGCAGCACATAAAAACGAGCGCTGCGAACGCCGCGATCGCCAATGGAAACGCCCTGCATGACGCTGCGGTGAATCGCACTGGCCAGGGCCTGGCCCGAGGGCGAAGCATGGTAGATCTCAAAACCGTTGACCTCAGGCCGCGACAGGCTAATGGCATTGGCATGGATGCTGACAAAAACAGTGGCATTGGCCCGTTCCGCAATATCGACCCGAGGCTGAAGGTCCACGTCATATTCGCCGTTGCGCGTCATCACCACCTGCACACCCTGGCCTTCGAGGAAGGCCGTCACTTGGCGGCTAATATCCAACACAATTTCAGTCTCCTTGAGGCCATTGCCCACCGCGCCGGGATCCGGTCCGCCGTGGCCAGGGTCAATCACCACCACCGCGCGGCGACTGGGGGAGGGCAGGGAAAAGTCGGGCGAAAACACCGGTTGAGAGGGAAATGAAGGCGAGGTTGAGCCCGGACGGCCCGGCGGCAGGGTGACTTGGATGGGGCCAGTGATGCCGCTGCTGGAGCCGGTGGTGCTGGAGCTGATGGGGCCGGCGTCCTGGCGCTGGCGCTGAAGCGGCAGCGCCAGCAGTCTCAAGTTGGGCACCTGCAATTCGCCGATGGTCACGCCTGCATCGGGGGTGAGCCGCACCTCAACACTTTGGGGGCCTCGCTGGGAGACGGTGACCCGGCGTAGGCGATCGCCCACATAGACAGCGGGCGGCGTGGCTCCCGGTGCCAAGCGTGCGGGGGAGAGGGTGACGACATAGTCGCCATTGTCTTCGCGGGTGGAATAGCGGGCGGGTTGATCGACCTGGAGCAAGAGCTGGTTGCTGCTGCGATCGATGGATAGGGATTGTAGCGTCGCCACTTGGCCCGCCGCTTGGACCTGGGCTGAGCTGTTGGCATTGCCGTTGCCCCGTGGAACCAGCGACCGGCTCGGGGCGACTGGCGGGCAGCAGCACAATGCCGCCAAAGTTACTGACGGAGGGTTTCCAATCAGGGGAGTCCGCCTCGACCTGGAGTCGAATGCGGGTATTGCTGCCGTCTGGCTCCGCAGAAATTTGCTGGATGCCCAGCTTGGCGGCATCGCTGGGCAGGGGGATGGAGCTGGCTCCCAGGGCGGCGTTGCGAATGGTGAAGTCGATGGTGCGGCGATCGCGGCTGCGTTTCACTTGGACCCGAGGCGGTTCCCCCGACAGCCGCACGAACAGGCCATCGGGGGTGGAGCGGACCTCGTTGATTTGGGTCGGGGCTTGGGCGATTTGGGCCGGGGCGATTTGGGCCTCGGTGGAGAACTCCAGCTGATTTTGCCTCTGGTCAAAGCGCCATTCCACCAACTTGGCCGCCTGGGCGGGCCAGGCAGACAGCAGCAGGCCCAGCATACTCAAAGAGAGCAGATGGATTCTTGACACCATAATTGAATCGTTCCTTGGATACAGTGCGCAGCGGGCCGAATTGGGGTGAAAGCCGCAGGTGGAGAGGGTTTACGCCATCAGAGCTGGCTCAGCCCTTCCTAGCGCCTACATACAATAGCAGCAGATTCAACAACTGTTGTGGATGGATGATGCCCCCTACAACGTTGTGAATGTGTCACCCATTGACCGGGAAATACTGATTTTTCTTTGGCTCATTTTGGGCTTTTCCAGGGGGCTTTGGCTGCCCCAGTTTGTCGGTCAATTGGTTCACAAATCCGCTGGGGCAATTGACCTGTCAGGGGAAACGGATGTTCCCTGCTGGGGGGGTTGGGAGATCCTCAGCCTTGGCTGTTGGGTTGGGAAATGTATAAAAATCTGAACCTGCCCGAGGGATGCCACAGATGGCTTGGCTCCAGTCACATCCCGATCGCCGCCCGATCGCGACCTGGCCCAGAGAAAATCGACACAGGCCAGCTAGGGGTTTTCCGTCTGCTCAAGCTGCCGCTCGGTGCGTTCATTGGGCCGCAGCCTGGGGGCTGAGCTGGGAAATAGGCCGATTACCCAACGATTGAGAGAGGTGCGGGCTTGGGTACTGATTGGCCCCAGGGGTGCTGGCAAGATGCTGCCGAATCCGACGAACAGCAGTCCTGTCAGCAACAGGAGTGAGAAGGTTGAACGTCGCATGTTCAATTACGGTGAAAGGGCAAGATGAAAGGGCAATGGGGGCGAAACGGCCATGGTCAGCCACTGACCCAGGGCAATCCCAGGGGCAATGATAATTCCCTATGGTGATGGGTCTGTCCCCCTGGACCGGGTTATGGGTCTCCGGGTTCCATCGTTCCAGCCCAGGCAACAAATCTTTGCTGCCGATCTTTGAGGGATTTCCAGAAATTGAATCATCCAGGCTCGGCCTAGCCTGGGGCTTGGCAGGGCGTGCAGCGGAACGCCCCTACCGTCAAACAAAATTGACTCCCCATCTCCCCATCGATCAAATTTGGATGCTTTATTTCTTGGAAGCCCCTTACAGTCTGGCTTTGCTGCCAATCTTCTACAGCCTGGGCACCGCCACCGGAAAGTCGCAACAATGCTCTAAATAGGCTCCCAATCGCAGCAGAGCAGCTTCATCGCCGGGGCGGCCCACCAACTGGACCCCTAGGGGCAGACCCGCAGAATCTCGTCCCGTGGGGATGGCGAGGGCGGGTTGGCCCGTGACATTGAAGGCCGGGCTGGGGCTGATCCAATCCATAATTCTGGCCATCACCTCTTCCGGTGGCAGATCGGCCCAGGCCCCGATCTCGATCGCCGTCGCCGTACAGGTTGGCAGCACCAGGCAGTCATAGGGAGCCAGAGTTTGAACCAAGGCCCGCCCCCAGCGCTGGAGCTGGTGGCGCGATCGCACATAGTCCCCCGCCTTGCCCCCTTGATCCAGCAGCCATTGGTTCATCGGCTCCAGGAGCGATCGCGCCACCCCCGCTGCCGCCACCTCGGCCCGCCACAGCTCAACAAAAGGCTCGATCATCTCCGCCAGATCCAACTCGATTTCCGCCACTTCCGCCCCCGCCTGGGCCAGGTGCTGGATCGCCGCCTGCACAGCAGCTGCACAGGCAGCCGTCGCCGGGCCAAACGGAGCGAGGCGAGTGGCATAGGCAATGCGAAGCGGCGAGTCCGCCGCCCTCCCTGCCGCCCTCCCTGTCGCCACCCCCCCCGGCCCCCTGAACATCCCCCGCCATCAGCCAGGTCGGCAACGTCGCCTGGACAAAGGGCGGCAACGGGCTCGTCCCCAGCAGCGCTAATTCTGGAGCCGCCTCCCCCGGCCATTGCCAAGCCGCTAGCTTGGACCAAGCGCTGACTGGGGCAGCGGCTACGCTCTCCCAATCTCCCAAGGCAGGGCCAGCCATGGCATCCAACAACAGTGCGCTATCCGCCACCCGTCGCCCCAGCGGCCCATTCACCGCCATGCCACCCAGGGCATCCCCCGAAGGGGCATAGCTGATGCGGCCTCGGGAGGGCTTGAGGCCCACCAGGCCACAGCAGAATGCAGGCGTGCGGATCGAGCCGCCGCCATCGGAACCCAGGGCAGCACTGGCTAGGCCCGCCGCCACCGCCGCTGCCGAA
>JAAUQQ010000248.1 GCA_012032745.1 Synechococcales cyanobacterium RM1_1_8 | reverse complement strand
CCTGGCGGCGTATCGCACCGCGCGCGCGAGCTGCTCGCGGAGAGTTTGATGCTGGGGCTGGCGGGCGGCGTGGTGGTGAACCTCAGCCCGCTGGCGAGCGCGTCCCCGGCCCCCAGGCGGTGAAGTCGAAGTCGCTGTTCCTCGGCCCAAAACCATTCACCGCCTCCTCAGCCAGGGCCGAACTTCGGTCCGGGCTTCGGTCCGAGCTGCTATCCGGGCTGCTATCCGGGCTGCTGTCCGGGCTACCGCCGGGACCGCCGCCCAGGCGACGGCCCGAACCCACCCCCAAAGCCTGGTCCCGCTCGAATTCGCTCACACACCAGCGGGCAATCAGCTCCAGAGACTGCACATCCCGCGCGTGAATGCTCGGGGCTCGGTCTCCAACACCGCCAACGTCCCCAGGCACTGGCCGCTGGAGGCCATCAGTGGAGCCCCCAGATAGGCGCGAATGCCAAACTGTTGCACCAGCACGCTTTGGGCAAAGGCAGGATGGAGGGCCGCATCCTCCAGAGCCAAGACCTGCTGGCTGTCCACCACATGGGTGTCAAAGGAATCCTCCCGCACCATGCGCCGCTTTTTGGCCAGGGGATTCATCAGGCCCAGGTGGGAAGAAAGGCCCTGGGCTGACTTGAGCCAGAGGGTATCGCGATCCAAAATCCCTAGCCAGCAGATAGAGGCCTCTAAGAACTGAGCCGCCGTCTGGGCAGCTTCTTGGAACACTGGAATGCTGTCGGTTTCCAGCAGCCCTAAGTCGGCCACGGTGAAAAGGCGCTGCTGCTCACGGGCAGCGGCGCTGAGGCCATCTAGGCGACAGAATAACCGAGTTTCTAGACCGTTCATGGGCGTTTACTACCGTGCTGAGTCCAGAGAAGAGACTCGGGAGAAAATTGAGAGAACTGCGATCGCCCCAGCCCACAGGCTGGTGTAAAACAGTCCAAGTCGGGGCAGCCAATCAACGATTCAGATCGACCAGGGCAGACCATTCCCATCTATCCATTCCCCATACTTCGCAGCCAATCGACCATCCCCCATTCGCTAGCCCAGTTTGCGCGAGTCCACCCCATCAAAACCCACTCCAGCAGACTCATTCATCCACATGGCTGTATGGGGAGCACCACTCCCCAGGCAGCGACCCTAAGACCCTGGACTGTCCCCAAGCCTGAAATACCTTCAATGCTGAGGACAAAATGCTGAGGACAAACCGGCCAGCGTTGCCCCATCCGTAGATTTTCTTAATGATCCACCTGCTCATCCATATTATATGAGGCTGTCCGTTTGCGTAGGGGCTTTCCTCCCGCATCTCCAAGGGTTGACACCCCACTGGGGGCTAGGGTTCAGACCTCTCATTCATCCACCAGTCATCTAATCATTCACCATCCCAGCGCCCCCCCAGCTCGCTCAAGAAAACAGATGCTGGGCAAAACGGCTTGAGCCCTGGAATTCAAGTATAAATTATATCCACAATCCCAGGATGTCTCCACTTACTCCAGAGAAGTCCTCGGGAGCAGAGGAAATCAAGCACAATTTCTCCCACGGTTTCAAGGGCGCTCACCACCCCGTAAAATCCACAGGGATGCGTTCAACCGTGGGTCCACCCGCCAAATGGCGGCCATTTGGCCGCTATTTGGCAACCCGTCAGCCGCCTGCTGCCAGCCCCACCCTTTCCCATTCCCTGCGTGCCATGACCATGTCCGCTACGGTTCGCCTTGCCAAACAGGGAGATGCCCGAGCCATTAGTCAGCTGATCAACCAACAGCTCAACCCGCGCGGCATCACGGCCAAGGCTCCCGGAGCGGTGGCTGTCTCCACATCATGCTGGAGGCGAAGAAAGTCATTCCGCCCCGGCAAATCGTGGTCGCCTACCTTCGGCAATCCCTAGAGCGGCTGTCAGCTCAATCGATCAAACAAGCCAAGATCTACGCCCGTTGCCAAGGCAGCGAAGAACTGGGCTGGCAAGCCGAGCTCGAACTGCTGCCCACTTCCGAGCGCCGTGCCCTCAAGCGGCGGCGGCGCAGTGTTTTTCGCCGCTGCTTTCGCATTTGGGCCCACTGGCAGGCCATTGGCCTGGGGGTCAGTTTTGTTTTTCTGATTGTTTTGGCAGCGGTGGTGCTGGCTCTGATGGTAATTTCGGGCGACCTGGGCTGGGACCAGCCCCAGCTTGGCCCCCAGGTGAACCTGATCGCGGTGGCGGCCTTATTTTTTTGGGGGCTGATCCTGGGGGATGCCCAAACGGAAGTACTGCTCCAGCGGCTGCGCCAGGCGACCCTGTGGAAGTGGGCCACGGCCCTAGGGCTGCCCCTGGGGCTGGGGGCGGGGCTCTGGCTGCTGTTCTATGGCCAGGATGTGATGCTGCATTTGGTGGGGCTGCTGCCGTTTTCTATGGATGGCAGCATTTTCCTCGGCCTGGTGATGCCGATCGCCGCCGCTGCCCTGGGCTTTTTTACCCTCGGTTTTTTACAGTGGCTGTCGATCGCCAGCAAAGTGCGGCACTCCTATCACTGGCTGATCAGTTCCACCCTGAGCGGAGCGATCAGCGGGGCGATCGGGGCCCTGGGCAGTCGTCTGTTAACGGACTTGTTGCTGCGCCATTGGCGGTTGACGGACCTAGCGGAGATGCGGGTGGCGTTGACGGTGGTGATCTGTACCTTCCTGATTTGGTTTAGCTACCAATCCATTACGGGGGTGACCATCGCCCGCATCATCCACCGTCGTCCCAAGCGGCGTTTGCCCCGGCGGCTCAGCCGGACGGTCCAAAGCAGTCCATCGGTTCAGTAGCGCGATCGCGTTCCAAATCAAACAGGGCCTTGTCCGCACACCAATCGCGCGATCGCTCCGGATGGCGCTGTTGAAGCTGTTGAATCAGGCGATCGGCAGGCCCCCGCCCCACCCGTTTCGCCAGCTGCCGCTCACTCTGGGCCCCACCCCGAAACCCGGACCGAACGCCCGAGCTCCGACGCCGCAACCAGTTCCAAAGCAACAGGGCCAGGGCAACGAGCAGAAGGATGGAAAATCCAGACATGGCTAACGAGGAACAAAAAACGGCAGGCAAGCAAACGTTGAATCACGCCGTAACTTTAAGAATAAGCTAGCGGATTTTGAATGAAGGGGCTTCCAGAGATTTAACCATCCCGTTTGTTGAACGGTGTTTGTTGAACGGTGTTTGTTGAACGATAGGAATAAACCCGCCGTTCATCCGGCTAGACCGAGCCTAGGCCTGGGCTGGGCGTTCAGCGGAACGCTACGGTCGAACAACACTGACGAATAAACTCCCCATCTCCCCATCTCCCAATCTCCTCACCTCCCCATCTCCCCAATTGGGATGCTTTATTCCAGGGAATTCCCTAGAGGATGTTTGAGAATGGCATTGGCTATGGCCAATGGTGCCCATCGCTCGTACTTTTGCTTAAAAAACAGGCATAGTCTAGCCTGTTGGCTATGGAATCGCTGGCTTTGGCGAATTCTCAAACATCCTCTAAGCTAATCAGCAGGGTCATGCAACCGGCCTGATAAAACGATCGCGATTGCTCCCGCACAACCCGCTTCCCCAACCTGCCCGCCGTGACCCAGCTTTCTCCCATTGCCAGCCTGCTCAGCAAAATTCCCAACCCCTTCACCTGGCTGGGGGAGATGATCATTCCGCCGGAGGGCATCCTCAGCCGGGGCAGCCACCGCAGCATCCTCAGCCTGGGCAGCGTCGGCAGCATCCTCAGCATCGGCAGCGTTGGCAGCATCCTCAGCGTCGGCAGCGTCGGCAGTATTCTCAGCATTGGCTGCATCGGCAGTCTGCTGAGCTTTGTCAGCTTCGGCAGCATTTTGTCGCTGTTTAGCGTCAATAGCATTTTGCGGGTGTTTGGCTTGGGGATGGGCGATTCCGCCGGAAGCTTGCGCAGCGATCGCGATGGCTTCTAAACCATCCCCTCCGCCGGTCCTGATCCGCCAGCCCTAACCCGCCAGCCCTAACCCGCTAGCCCTGCCTCACGGCAATTATATAAATCCATATACTTACTCTCGCTCCCAATCTCAATGACCATCAAAAAACAGCTCCAAGACCAGCTCAAACAGCAATACGGCATCAACAAAAACATCAGCAACAGCCTCTCCCCTCAGGACTGCACAGCACTGCTCACCCTACTCGAACGAGAAACCAGCGTTGCCACCCTCGTGAGCGCCTTCGCAGACAAAAACGCAGACCTGGGCAAGAACAATCGCTACCATGGCCAGAAACGCAGCCAAGCAGAACGCCAGCTCGAAGCCACAACAGCCCAGCTTGAACAGACCCAAGCCGAGTGCGACCAGCTCCAGACCGCCGTGGCCGCAGCGGAGGAGCGCCTCGCTGCGCTGCGTCGCAAAAGCGGCAGACTCGGCAAAGAGGAAGCGGCTCTCGAAGCCCAAATCCAAGACCTCGAAGTCCGCAACCAGAGCCTGAAAAGCAGGCTCCAGGGCCTAGAAGCCAAGACCCAAGACCTCACCCAGGCAAACGATGTCCTCAAGCGCGACAACAAAGCCCTCAAAAACCTCGTAGACCAAATCCGGCTCCGCCTCGCCCTTGATGTCAAAAAACTGATGAGATACGAAGACAGCGAGATTCGCAGAGCCGCCGCTCGGCTGTTCAACTGGACCCAAGGCTAGGAGCACTACCATGGCAGCCCCCAAACGACAGCCCAGGCGCTTCAACGGCCTCACCTATCGCGAACTCCAGCGCCACAACCGCAGCCGACGCAGCCAACTGCCAAAAGAACAGCAGCGCCAGATTAAACAGGCGGGCCTGTGCAACCTGGGCTGGGCCAATGTCATCGACCTCTACCACCAGCTTGCGGTCCTGGAAACGGCCAGAGAAGTGACCAGAGAAGAAGCCCGAGAAGCAGCTCTGGATGCAGCCCTGCCCTGCCTCGAAGATCTCTTTCTCGAAGCCGATCGCATCGGCAACCAATACCAAACCGCTGGGGAGCAGGACAGCTTTCAGCAACAAATGGCAGACATTGCCAGCGACATTTCCAGCTTGATTGATCAACAATTTCCCGATACTGAGCCGGAAATCATCAGCTTTACACCGCCCAGACGGCGGAAGTAGCGCGAGCCCGGTCTTGTGTTGGGAGCCTGCGACTCTAACCACAGCCTCCCCATGTCTCCAACCAATTCTCCAGGCGATTCCCAAGCCGAGCCCAGCCTCCAAGCGCTGTTCCAGCAAGCCGACAAAATCGGCAAAAAGCGCTACCACAAACTCACCCCCCAAGACTTCGAGGACTACCGCCAATACGACCACTGGCGCTACATCGGCGGCGACAGCGAATGTGGCAGCACCGAAGCCAGCAAGCAATGGGTCAAGGATCATTCCGATTACCATTGCCCGATCTGTGAAATTGCTTTTCGCCAGCCCGGCCACCACCGCACCATCGACCACAAGTTGCCGCGATCGCAATACCCCTGGCTCTCGCTCAATTTTGCCAATCTCTGGGTGATCTGCCAGATCTGCAATCGCGAAAAGGGCGAACGGCACTGGTTTGAGTATGAACAATACATCCTCACCCACCACCCCGATCGCTTCGAAAACCTGCTCCCAGCCCGACCCAACCAGCTAATCAAAAATCTGCGCAACGACATGCCCCAGATCTGAGCGATCGCCCTATCCTAGACACAACACGCTATTCAATCTCAACTGGCCAATCTCAACTGGCCAATCTCAACTGGCCAATCTCAACTGGCCAATCTCACCGAGCCATTTTTTGTCTATGAAAGCAATCGTCGCCGGAGCCACGGGCAAAACCGGCTACCGCATCGTCCAACAGCTCGTGGCCCAGGGCATCCCCGTCAAAGCCCTCGTCCGCGATGCGGCCAAGGCCAAGGCAATGCTGCCCCCCGAGGCGGAAATCGTCCTGGGCGATGTCCTGGATCCCAAAACCCTGACCGCAGCCCTGGCCGACTGCACCGTCCTGCTCAGCGCCACCGGAGCCGCCCCCAGCTTTGACCCCAGCGGTCCCTACAAAGTCGATTTTGAGGGCACCAAAAATCTGGTCGAAGCCGCCAAACAGCAGGGCATTGAACAGTTCGTGCTGGTCTCCTCCCTCTGCGTTTCCAAGCTGTTCCATCCCCTCAACCTGTTTTGGTTGATTCTGGTCTGGAAAAAGCAAGCCGAAGCCTACCTCCAAAACAGCGGCCTGACCTACACCATCGTTCGTCCCGGCGGCCTCAAGGAAGCGGATTCAGATGACAAGCTGGTCATGGCGAAGGCGGACCAACTGTTTGAGGGCAGCCTGCCGCGCCAAAAAGTCGCCCAGGTTTGTGTGGCGGCCCTGGGGGACAGCGCTGCGAAAAATAAGGTTGTGGAGATTGTGGCGCGGCCTGAGGCCCCGGAGCAGCCGCTGTCGGCACTGTTTGCGGCGGTTTGAGAGCGGCGGTTTAGGCCGCAAATCGTCGCGATCGCAACCCAGCGAGGCCCAACCTCCACTCAAATCGGCTGTTGGCCCGTTTGGAAAGCGGCCTGGAAAACCCGTAATTGTGCTCTGCCAGACAACTCTCCCAGGAATTGCTGGGGTTTGATAGCAACGGAACTGTCTCCACGGAGATGAGTTCCGTAGTTTTCTCGATTCTAATTTTCAGCCAGGCACCCAAGAATGGACCCATTCCCCCAGTGCTGTGGCCCTGGTCATCCTGATCGCTGGAGCCTGGCAGCGGAAAGTAGATTCAGACGCGATCACCCCGGAATTTATATGAGTCTCAGCCTGCGCATCTTCACCGTCCCTGCCCTGGTCTTGGCGATCGCCACCAGCTTCAGCGCCACCGCCAGCGCCCGCCCGCTCAACCCCAGCACCAATACCAGCTCTCGACGGCCCAGCCAAACCGCATCGATAGCCACCCAACGCCCAGCCCGACTGACGATGGAACAGCACTTCAACCGAGGCTTTGAGCGGGCCAACCAAGGCGACTATGCCGGGGCGATCGCCGACTTCACCGCTGTTTCCCAAATCATTCCCAGCTTTTCCGAAGCCTATTTCAACCGAGGCTTGGCCAAGGACTTGAGCGGCGATCCAGCCGGAGCGATCGCCGACTACTCCCAAACCATCGCCCTCAACCCACGCTACAGCCAGGCCTACACCAATCGCGGAGCCATCTACCTCGATAGCCAACAGCTCAGCCAAGCCCTGGCCGACTTTGACCAGGCCATCCGCCTCGATCGCACCAACGCCCTCGCCTGGAACAATCGCGGCAACACCCGCCTGGCCCTCAACCAATTCACCGCCGCCCTCCAGGACTATGGCCAAGCCATCGCCCTCAGTCCCTGGGATGCCACCGCCCGGTTCAATCGCGGCACGGCCTACCTGGCCCTGGGGCAGCAGGAGCGGGCGATCGCTGACTTCACCGCCGCCCTGCGCCTCAACCCCAACTACGCCAAAGCCAGTCAGAATCTCAAGCTCGCCCAAGAGCTGAGCAGCGACCTGGCCAGGGCACCCGAGGCCAGCACCCTGAGGCAATAATCGCCCTATCGCCCTAGA
>JAAUQQ010000247.1 GCA_012032745.1 Synechococcales cyanobacterium RM1_1_8 | reverse complement strand
AATCCAAGGTTGGTTCACCCGCGCTGGACGTGAAGCTGGATTGGGGGGCGATCGCAGGCCGCTGGTGCAAGAGCAGGGCTCGCAGCACTACAATGTGAAAATCTGTAAACAGCTCCATTCTGGCGAAAGCGTTTGGCCCCAGCCGCTTCCCAGCCCTCTGGCCCCAGGGTCTGCATCGAACCCTGCCCCTTAACCCTAAATCATCAACCATCCGGAGTTCCAGGTCGGGTATGACTGACGTTCCTGTTTCTAAGATCCGCAATTTTTCGATCATTGCCCACATCGACCATGGCAAATCCACCCTGGCCGATCGCCTGCTGCAAGAGACCGGCACGGTCAAGGCTCGGGAAATGAAAGAGCAGTTTTTGGATGGCATGGACCTGGAGCGGGAGCGTGGCATTACGATCAAGCTCCAGGCTGCCCGGATGAACTACAGGGGAGCCGATGGGGAGGACTATGTTCTGAATCTGATTGATACCCCCGGCCATGTGGACTTTTCCTATGAGGTGTCGCGATCGCTGATCGCCTGCGAGGGAGCCCTGCTGGTGGTGGATGCCTCCCAGGGAGTCGAAGCCCAAACCCTAGCCAATGTCTACCTGGCCCTGGAGAACGATCTGGAAATTATTCCAGTGCTCAACAAGATCGACCTGCCCGGAGCCGATCCAGACCGCATCAGCCAGGAAATCGAAGACATCATTGGCCTCGATTGCAGCGGTGCCATCCGGGCTTCCGCCAAGCAGGGCATCGGCATCTCCGAGATTCTAGAATCCATCATCCACCTGGTGCCGCCGCCGCCGGACAACACCGACAAGCCCCTGCGCGCCCTGATTTTTGACAGCTACTACGATGCCTACCGGGGGGTAATCGTCTATTTCCGCGTCATGGATGGCAGCGTCCGCAAGGGCGACAAAGTCCGCCTGATGGCCTCCCACAAGGAATATGAAATCGATGAGCTGGGCGTGCTCTCCCCAGGCCAGGTGCCCTTAGAAGAACTTCACGCTGGGGAAGTGGGTTATTTTGCCGCTTCGATCAAAGCCGTGGCCGATGCCCGCGTCGGCGACACCATCACCCTCGCCGCCAAGCCCGCCGAAACCGCCCTGCCCGGCTATGCCGAAGCCAAGCCCATGGTCTTCTGCGGCATGTTCCCCACCGAGGCCGATCAGTACCCCGATCTGCGCGATGCCCTCGACAAGCTCCAACTGAGCGATGCTGCCCTCAAGTACGAGCCTGAAACCTCCAGTGCCATGGGCTTTGGCTTCCGCTGTGGCTTCCTGGGGCTGCTACACATGGAGATTGTCCAGGAGCGCCTGGAACGGGAATATGACCTGGATTTGATCACCACGGCTCCCTCAGTGATCTACAAGGTCACGACCATTCAGGGGGAAGAGCTATTCATCGACAACCCCAGCCGACTGCCCGATCCCCAGTATCGGGAAAAGGTGGAAGAGCCCTATGTGCGGCTGGACATGATCACCCCCGAGGAATATGTCGGCACCTTGATGGAGCTTTGTCAGGAGCGCCGGGGCGAATACAAAGACATGCGCTATCTGACCCAGGGGCGCACGACGCTGATCTATGAGCTGCCCTTGGCGGAGGTGGTGACGGATTTCTTCGACCAGATGAAGTCGCGCTCTCGGGGCTATGCCAGCATGGAATATCACCTGATTGAATATCGGGCGAATAACCTGGTGAAGCTAGAAATCCAGATCAATAAGGATCCCGTGGATCCCCTGGCGGCGATCGTCCACCGGGACAAGGCCTACGACATGGGCAAAGCCCTGACGGAGAAGCTGAAGGAGCTGATCCCGCGCCACCAGTTCAAGATTCCTATTCAAGCCTGCATCGGTGCCAAGGTGATTGCCAGCTCCCACATTCCCGCCCTGCGCAAGGATGTGCTGGCCAAATGCTATGGCGGCGATATTTCTCGGAAGAAAAAGCTGCTGAAAAAGCAGGCCAAGGGCAAGAAGCGTATGAAGTCGATTGGCACGGTGGATGTGCCCCAGGATGCCTTTATGGCGGTGCTGAAACTGGCGAAGTAGCGGGGTGTCGATCGACTCGCCCAGGATCTGAACCAGCCAAGCCGCCAGCCGTCTTTCCTACCTTCGGAGGGGCGGTTTTTCCGTACTTCAGCGTGGTAACCGAACCCTGGCATTGTTTACAATTATTTACATTTGAGTTACATTGGTTAACAAGAAACGAAATACCCCAAGGAGAACAGCATGTTCACCCTCTTATTCGCCGTGATCGTGATTGGTTGGGTTGCAGCAGCGGTGTTGGGCACCCAGGCTTACTTTCGGGGCGAGCAGCGCAAGCCCATCCACGCCCGCAATTGGAATTCTGAACCGTTTGAGCAGCTTGCTATGAGTTTCACCGGGGAAGAGACGGATTATGGCGATCGCGTCCCCGGCTTCGATGTTACCGATTCCTATGCCGCTAGCCGCTAAGCAGCTCGTCCCTAGGTTTAAGACCGAAATCTGAAACCCGATCCAACCCTGCCCCAGATAGATTCTGGGGCAGGGTTTTTGCTAGGGCCGGTTTTTGACTCAGCCAGGCCGCAGCGCCACGCCCCATCTAGCAACGAAGACAGGCCCCCTACATCCGTCCTGATCTCCATGAAACTTACGGTTTGTTTCTATCCTGGCCGGGGATCAAAAAAGCCAGTCACGATGGCAATATACGATGCCTCACCGATAGACAGGACTTAACGACCATGGCCCCATCGCTACTGGATCAGCTCCGCGACATGACCGTTGTTGTCGCAGACACAGGCGATATTCAAGCAATTGAAAAATTTACGCCCCAGGATGCCACCACCAACCCATCCTTGATCACAGCGGCGGCCCAGATGGCTGAATACCGCTCCATCGTTGACGATACCTTGCTCAAGGCCAAGGCCGATGCGGGAGAAGCTGCCAGCCGCGAGGCGGTGAGCAAGCTAGCCTTTAGCCGCCTGGCCGTGGCCTTTGGGCTCAAAATTTTGGAAATTATCCCTGGCCGCGTCTCCACGGAGGTCGATGCTCGGCTCTCCTACGACACAGCGGGCACCCTGGAGACAGCTCGGGAAATCATCGCCCAGTATGCAGCGGCGGGGATTGACCGCGATCGCATCTTGATCAAAATCGCCTCCACCTGGGAGGGCATCAAGGCCGCTGAGATTTTAGAACAAGAAGGCATCCACTGCAATTTGACGCTGCTGTTCGGACTGCACCAGGCGATCGCCTGTGCCGAGGCCAAGGTCACCCTGATTTCCCCCTTCGTGGGCCGCATCCTCGATTGGTACAAACAGGACACCGGCAAGGACAGCTACCCCCCGGCGGAAGATCCTGGCGTCCTCTCCGTCACCGAGATTTACAACTACTACAAAAAGCATGGCTACCAGACCGAAGTCATGGGAGCGAGCTTCCGTAGCCTAGAGGAAATCACTGAGCTGGCGGGCTGCGACCTGCTCACCATTGGCCCCAAGTTCCTCGCCCAGCTCCAGGAGAGCGATGCCGAGCTGCCGCGCAAGCTCGACCCTGCAAAAGCAATGTCCATGGAAATTGAAAAAATCGCCATGGACAAAGCGACCTTTGACCAGATGCATCAGCAGGACCGCATGGCCAATGACAAACTCGCAGAGGGCATTGCGGGCTTTACCAAGGCCCTGGAGAACCTGGAGTCGTTGCTCACCCAGCGCTTGGTTCAGCTTGAAAACACCACCGTCAGCCATGCTGCCGAAGAGATTTTCCACAGCTATGACCTGGATGGGGATGGGTTCATCACCCGCGAAGAGTGGATGGGCTCCGATGCGGTGTTCGATGCCCTCGATGAAAACCACGATGGCAAAATCACCCCCGAAGAACTAGGCACCGGCCTCGGTGCATTGCTCCACCTCGCCAGCGCCTAGGAGACGGATCGAAGTCCCTCTCCCTTCATGGGAGAGGGATTTAGGGTGAGGGTGGCTCAGGCTAGCCCACCGTTTTTCCAGCCCACCGACTCATAGGGGAAGGCGGAAAATAAAGGGATACCGGAACACCTCATCGGCATTGGTCAAGCTGCGATAGACCGCCATAGCCGGTAGTACAAAGTTGTACAGCAAACCGATCGGCACCAAAATGGGGGACAACAGCCAGCCAATCAAAATGAAGTAGAGGAACCCCAAGACGCCCCCCAGCACCCAAAGGTTGAGGTGGAAACTGATCGATTCCTTGGCGCTTTCCTTGACGATGGGATCATCGGAGACCAATAAAATTGCGATCGGTACGCCGATCGAAACAAAAGAGAGGCCAAAGAAGCCAAAGCCATGACAAACCGCAGACAGCAGCTTGCGTTTATCTGGATCGTAGGTCGTTTGCATCCCAAAGTCCTCCATCGGCATAGGTTTTACGCAGTGATCTGAGCATTGATGCCCATCATTATGGTGGGACACCCAGGATTTGGATAGCGGCGTAGGAACCCACCCAAGGTTCGGATTCTCCCCCCCCCCCCCCCAGATGGCATTTTGGCTGGCATGGTGCGGCTGGCATGGTGCGGCTGGCATGGTGCGGCTGGGCTTCACAGGATGGACCTAGGCCAAAGCGGCGGCCTTCTCCAACATCAGCTTGGAGCCGCGCAGCTTCTCAGGGATCTCCACAGGATACTCGCCGCTGAAGCAGGCATGGCAGAAGTGCTCCACATTTTCCTGGGTCGCCTTCAGCATTCCATCAATGCTCAAGTAGCCCAGGCTATCCACCTCGATCTGCTGTTCAATCTCTGCCACGCTCTTGGTGGCGGCGATGAGCTGATCCTGGGAATCCGTATCGATGCCATAGAAACAGGGGTGGGTGATCGGCGGAGAGGAAATACGCATATGCACTTCCTTAGCCCCCGCATCTCGCAGGGCCTGGACCAGCTTGCGGCTCGTATTGCCCCGCACAATGGAATCATCCACCACAATGATCCGCTTGCCCTGGAGCACATCCCGCAGGGGATTGAGCTTCATGCGAATGCCCGCCTCCCGCATGATCTGGCTGGGCTGAATGAAGGTGCGGCCCACATAGCGGTTCTTGATCAGGCCCTCTTCGTAGGGAATGCCCGATTCTTCCGCATAGCCGATCGCCGCCGGGATTCCAGAATCGGGCACCCCCATCACCATATCCGCTTCAATCGGATGCTCCTGGGCCAAAATCTGACCGATGCGGCGACGATAGCTGTAGAGCGTCTCGCCATGGAAATGGCTATCGGGCCTGGCGAAGTAGATCATTTCAAACACACAGAGCTTGGGGCTGGGTTTCTCGGCCCAGTGGTGGGATGCCAGGCCCCCATCGGTGATCCAAACCATCTCCCCCGGTTCCACATCCCGCAAATATTCTGCACCGATGATATCCAAACCACAGGTTTCCGAAGCCAGCACATAAAATGGCTGGTTGGGGGAGCCATCAGGGTCTTGCAAGGTGCCGATCACCAGGGGGCGGATGCCATTGGGATCGCGCACCCCCATCATGCCCTCGGGGGTGCCAATCACCAGGCTGAAGGCTCCCTGGGACTTGCGGAAGGCAGCGATACCTGCCTCAGTCCAGGACTGTCCAGCCTTGATGCCCTCGGCAATTTCCAGGGCAATTAGCTCGGAGTCGGTGGTGGTGGTCAGGTCTTGGTCCCGATCCACAAAGTCTTGCCGCAGGGCCAGGGTGTTGACCAGGTTGCCGTTGTGGGCCAGGGCAAAATCCCCCTGGTCGGTCTCCAGCACGGCGGGCTGGGCATTGACCGCATGACTGGAACCCGTGGTGGAGTAGCGGGTATGGGCCACGGCCATGTAGCCCTTCATGCCATCTAAGATTTCTTCATTGAAAACCTGGGACACCAAACCCATGCGCTTGTGGGTTTTGATCGGGGTTTGATCCCCCACTCGGCTAAAGACGGAAATTCCGGCGGATTCCTGGCCGCGATGCTGGAGGGCGTAGATGCCGAAGTAGGCGAGGCGAGCCACATCGAAGGCTGCTGTGGCGTAAATACCAAACACACCACAGGCTTCCTCAGGTTTGTCAGGTCGTTCCATGTCCCTGGCAGCCGCTGCTGCTGCCTGCTCAAGACCCGCGAAAGAATCGACAACAGAAGCGTTAGGTGTCATGGGTGCGATGGACTCCAGAGGGTGCGATAGCGGAATTCCGCCGAGGGGTTAGGATGCAGTCAGGCCACTTCCTAGGGGAACAGAGGGGCAAATGGCGAGCTCGGGGCGGCGGACAACGCCTGAGCTTAACCTTGCCGCTGGGCAAGTGCTCAAGGTGCCAAGGGGCGTTGGACGAAAAATCAGGACAGGGACTGCTTTTTAAGGGATTCAGATGAATCATCCCCCAAACAGCCGTCGTTAACTAATGTAACTGCTGGGGGGGATGTGGGCGGATCGGGCATTGATGGGTCAGGTTGGTAAAAATGGTTAAACCTCCTGTAGCGCTTGGCTTTTGGGAGGCAGAAAAAGATTAAGACTGGGGCGAGGCTGATTATCGAACGTTAATGGAGATTTAACCGGCCCCGGCTTCGCTTCTGGTTCCTAGGCCAGTCGCCGCTCGATCGCCTCACGCCAGGTTTTAGCCAGTTGGGTCACCGCTGCATCTACCAGGGGCTGGGCGGTGGCCTCGGCCAGGATGGTCAGGCGATCGCCCCCAACCTGACCGATCCGCTGCCAGTTTCCGGCCAGAACGCTGGCCAAATGGGCCTCCCAGGCGGGTGCATGGTCCGGAGCCAGGCTGACAATAATCCGGGCTCCCCCTTCGGCAAACAGCAGGCGATCGCCCCGCACCCGCTCGGCTCCCCCCAGCTGGATCTGCGCCCCCCGCTCGCCGCCAATGCAGCATTCCGCCAGGGCCACGGCCAGGCCACCCTCGGAGCAGTCATGGGCGCTGGCCACCCAGCCCTGGCCAATGCCCCAGCGGCAGGCGGCCTGGACCTGGGTTTCGAGGGCAAAATCGACCAGGGGGGCATTCCGGCCACGGTGTCATGGATGACGGCCAGGTATTCAGAGCCGCCTAGGGTGAGGCGATCGCTACTATCCTCAGGCCCACAGCCCAGCAGATAGATGACATTGCCCTCGGCCTGCCAGCCCTGGCCCGCAATGCGGCTCAGGTCTTCAACCAGACCCACCATGCCCACCACCGGGGTGGGGTAGATCGGCTGGGGATTGCCTTCGCTGTCCAGGGTCTCGTTGTAGAGCGAGACATTGCCCCCAGTGACCGGCGTGTCAAATTCGCGGCAGGCTTCCGCTAGGCCCCGGCAGGCTTCGGCCAGTTGCCAGTAGCCGGTGGGCTTTTCGGGGCTGCCAAAGTTGAGGTTGTCGGTGACGGCGATGGGCTCGGCTCCGACGCAGCTGAGGTTGCGGGCGGCCTCGGCCACGGCCATCTTGGCTCCTTCATAGGGATGGAGATAGACGTAGCGGGGGTTGCAGTCCAGGGTGGCCGCCACGCCGCGCTGGCTGTTGATTGTCGGGTCATTCACCGGACGCAGGCGCAGCACGGCGGCATCCGGCCCCGCCGGGCATGA
>JAAUQQ010000246.1 GCA_012032745.1 Synechococcales cyanobacterium RM1_1_8 | reverse complement strand
AGGTAGAAAAATGATGGCCATCATCGTCCGGGGGCTGGGGGGAGCGATCGCCTGCGCCAGGAAATGGAACGGTGCTTTCTCCAGCGCTACGGAAACCCGGTGACCCACTATGCGATCGAGCGGATGGTGGCGGACAATCCCTTGCCTGGTCTGGTGATCCACGATCGGGCCGACCAACTGGTGGCCTTCTCCGAGGGGGCGGCGATCGCCCAAGCCTGGCCCCAGGCCCAATTCATTGCCACGGAAGGGCTGGGCCATGGGGGTATTTTGCGAGACCCGGAGATCATCAGCCAGGTTGTGGCCTTCAAACAGCGCCACGCCCGCCCAGCCCCAGCGGCCGACCGAGCCACGGCTCTGGCGCAAGCTCCAGCGCAAGATCCAGCGCCCGATTTAGCGCCCGATCTAGCGCCCGATCTGGCATCCACCGCCATCCTGGCAGAAGCCGCCGGAGCCTCCCAGCCTTTGCCCTTGGGCTGACGCTTGCCCTCCGCCGTGTCATCCTGGAAAAGACGGCCTGGATCGGCGGGGGAAGCCCACTTTACCCCCTTGCCCTTCCCGCCCGCTCTTCCCCATGGTCTTTGCTTCGCGCTATTTTCCGTTTGCCCTATGACCGCCGTTCCGCCCCAGTCCTATCGTCAAACCGACAGCCCGCCAAACAGTCCTGCCCAGCGCAAGACCCGCATTGCCCTGGCGGTGGAGGGGGCGATCGCGGCCACGGAATTCAATCAGCTCTGTCTCAGAGCCGGCAAGCCCCCCCGCGACCTGGTCAAACTGACCAAGGCCCTGGACCACTCGCTGTTTTGTGTCACCGCCCGCAAGGTCAGCAACCGGGAGCTGGTGGGCTATGTGCGGGCCTGTGGCGATGGGGTGTTCAATGCGGAAATCTTGGATCTGATCGTCTATCCCCGCGAAGAACAGGGGGAAGCGATTAAAAAGCAGCTCATTTTGCGGCTCAAGCGCGAAGTCCGCCGCACCATGCCCAAATGTGCAATCTCTGCCTTTGCGCTGCCGGAGGATTTGGTCTTGCTCCTGCGGGCTAACTTTGAAAAAGATCCCGATGGTATCCGCGCCATGGCGCTGCCCCTGGGGGGCTGGGCCGATCAGCCCGCGCTCTATCTAGTCCATGGGGAGCCGGACTGAGCCAGGGCTGCTGGAACTGAGCCGACCGATCAGGATTTTATCGGCATTGGCCTACCCCAATGCGGGGATCATGGGGCAAAATGAAGAAACGTAAACGAGTATTTTGCTCAGCCTATTCCCCTCAGTCGGTCTATTCCGCCCAGTTAAACGCCCAGTTAAACGCCCAGTTAAACGCCCAGTTAAACCATCAATCGGGCGATCGCCCCAGTAAGGAGCCCCATGGTTGTAGCCAAATCCAGAACTGCCCCCGTCGCGCCCCGCCTGACCATGGATGTGGTTGCGATCGCGCAAAACACCACCGTCCTGCGATCGCTGGACTGGGACCGCGATCGCTTCGACATCGAATTTGGCCTCAAAAACGGCACCACCTACAACTCCTTCCTGATTTGCGGCGACAAAACCGCCCTGATCGACAGCTCCCACGCCAAGTTTCGCGCCGTCTACCTGGCCGCGCTCCAGGGCGAAATTGATGTGGCGGCGATCGACTACCTGATCATCAGCCACACCGAGCCGGACCACAGCGGCCTCGTGGCCGATATTTTGGAATTGAACCCCAACATTATCGTCGTCGGCGCAAAAGTTGCTCTCCAGTTCCTCGATGACCTCGTCCACCGCCCCTACAGCAAGCAAATCGTCAAAAGCGGCGAAAAACTCGACCTGGGCCAGGGCCACGAGCTGGAATTCGTCTCCGCACCCAACCTCCACTGGCCCGACACCATCTTCACCTTCGACCACAAAACCCAGATCCTCTACACCTGCGATGCCTTCGGCATGCACTACTGCGACGACTGCACCTACGATGAAGACCTCGACCTGATCAGCGAAGACTACTTCATCTACTACCAATGCCTGATGGAGCCCAACGCCCGCTCCGTGCTGTCTGCCCTCAAGCGCGTCAGCAGCCTGCCCGAGGCCAAGCAAATCGCCACGGGCCACGGTCCCCTGATCAAGCACAACCTGACTGAGCTGGTGCGCCGCTACGAGGCCTGGAGCAGCAACAAGGCCAAGGCCGAAAAGACCGTCGCCATGTTCTACGTCTCCGACTATGGCCAGAGCGATAACCTGGCGAAAGCCTTGACCCAGGGTATTGCCAAGACCGGCGTGGTAGTAGAAACCATGGACCTGCGGGTCTCGGAGATGTCCGAGGTGCGGGTGCTGGCGGAGCTGGCCAGCGGCATCATCATTGGCACCCCACCCCAGTCGCTCAAAACCACAGTCCAGGCGGCCCTCAGTACGGTTCTGGCTGTGGCGGGCAAAAAGCAAATCTTTGGTCTGTTTGAAGCCGGGGGCGGCGAAGATGAGCCCCTGCCCCCCATCCGCAGCACCCTGAGCGAGTCTGGCCTAAAGGAAGCCTTCCCGCCCATCCAGATCACCGAAGCCGTCACCGCAGCGACTTTCCAACTGTGCGATGAGTCCGGCACCGACCTGGGCCAGCTCCTGACCAAGGACAAGGCCATCCAGAAGATGAAATCCCTCGATGGCGACTTAGACAAGGCCCTGGGCCGCTTGAGCGGTGGTTTATACATCATCACCGCCCAGAAAGGCGAAGCCTCCAGCGCCATGTTGGCCTCCTGGGTCTCCCAGGCCAGCCTGTCTCCCCTGGGCATTACTATTGCCGTGGCCAAGGATCGGGCGATCGAGTCGTTCATGCATGTGGGCGATCGCTTCGTGCTCAACATCCTCGAAGAGGGCAACTACCAGCACCTGATGCGCCATTTCCTCAAGCGCTTCAAGCCGGGCCAGGACCGCTTTGAGGGCATCGACACCCAGCCTGCCGAAAACGGCGCACCGATCTTGACCGAGGCCCTGTCCTACCTGGAATGCCAAGTGGTGACCCGCCTGGAGGGCGACGACCATTGGATTGTTTACAGCACGGTGGACAATGGTCGGGTCTCCGATGTGGATGGCCTGACCGCCGTACACCATCGCAAGGTCGGCAACCACTACTAGCTCAGAACATTAATCCTCAGATTTAGCAGGCACAGCACCTAGACAAGTTGTCAGTTTTTTGAACGGCTCACTATACTGGATTGAAGTCAAGTGCTAAGGGCACCTTTCCGAGTTTCTATTAACAGTAGGTAATTTCAGGAACAGTTCAATTCTGACGCCTATGTCAGCCTTAAAACTGTTAGTGCTGTATTTGCTACAGCCCCAGGAAGAATCTCGGACAGGCTCGGCGGATAGATCGATGCCCTCGCTGCCCGCCTGCCAGCGCGATCGCCCTGGTTGCGATCGCGGCATTTTCACCCACCCGTTCCCCCCATCCAACGCTCCCTTTGGTATTGAGCCTGTGACCCGCTGTGACCCTCTCCAACCTAACCTCCGACCTTAAAAGACCGGCTTCCCTAAGCCTCCGTGCTCAGCAACTCCACAGCATTTTGCTAGAAGTGGATGCCACAACTTGCCCCGGACATTACAACTTCCACATCCACACCCAAAAGTCGGATGGCAAGCTCACCGCCGAGGAAGTCATGCTCCAGGCCATGGATGCTGCCCTCAAGGGTCTGGCCATTACCGATCACCACAGTCTCGAAGGCTACTGGGCTGCGCAAAACTGGCTTCAGGATCTCTGCTGGCGCAAGGGCAACCAAGCCCATGCGCCCAGACTTTGGACAGGCATCGAAATTAACGCCAGCCTCTGCGGCACGGAGGTTCACATTTTGGGCTACGGCTTCCACCCCGATGCAGCGGTGCTGCGGCCCTATTTGCAGGGGCGACCGGTGAAGGGCGGGGCCTATGAAGCCCAAGCGGTCATCCATGCCCTCCAGGCTGCCGGTGGGTTGGTGTTTTTGGCCCACCCGGCTCGCTACCGCAAATCCCCGGAGGAACTGGTGGCCCAAGCCGCGCGCTATGGCATTGATGGCATCGAGACCTACTATGCCTACGACAACCCTTCGCCCTGGCGTCCAACCCCAGGGAAATTGGAGACGGTCAAAGCCTTAGCCCATGGTTATGATTTACTGAGTAGCTGCGGTACAGATACCCACGGAAAGAGCCTGATGCGCCGCCTGTAGACCGGCCCATCAGGCTCTTGCATTCCTTGTGATTTTTGGGGCTTGGTTGTTTGGGGGCTTGTTGGGGGACTCGAATGGCCAATCCCCTCGACCTACATCGCCCTAGCCGCCGTGCTCATCAGCAGCAGAATGCCCAGGCTCAGCCCCACCATGGTCAATCCCATCCAGAGGTAGCTGCGGTAGCGGTTAGTAAGATCCATAATCTTTGATCTCCATTGTGTAAGTTGGATGGAGCGATCGCCGCTGCCACAAGGGGGGCGAGGCTGCGATCGCCGAATCCTAGGAATTGTGAAAGCCGAGAATTGCTAAATCCAAGATCACGCAATCCGATACCCGCCAAGCTCGCTCCACAGCACACCTTTCTGAGGCCGGGAAAACAACATTCCTCAGAAACGAGGGGGAATGGGTTGGTTGTAGAAGCTACCGTATCAACTTTAGTGACAGAGTCCTGACATAAGTTAAGTTAACCGGCACAAACTCAAGAATCCGACATCATTCGCGCAGCAGCCACATTGCCGGTTGGGTTACATTTTTTAACAATTGTCGAATCCTGCACCAACTCTCACCTCTTGCCTCGATTCATCCAGCGAAGCCTTGTGTTCAAATGTGAAAATCAATTAAGATTATGAGCAGAAGCAATCAGTTCGATAAGGGGATTGGAAGATGGCTGGCTTTCTAGGCTTGTTTGGTGGCAAAAAAGAGGAAAAGGAAACCTTCTTCTTGGACAGCGATGAGTCGAAGTCCTTGGGCGATATCGAATACATGCGCACGCCCAGCGTCGTGCGTCGGACCTTCGCCAAGAAAGCGGGCGAGACCGAGCATAAGGAATATGTGCAAAAAATCACGGCCATGGGTCGTGAGGTGGCTTCTGAATCTGCGCCCGAATTCCAGCCCAAGCAGCGCCAAAAGCTTGAGCGTCAGCTAGTCAACGAAAAGAGCTACCCCACCTTTGGCGGCGGCTCGGTCAAGTCTGCCGGTTCGGTCAAGCCCGATGAACTGAAGGCCGAAGCGGAGAAGGTCAAGCAGGCTCCGGTCAAGAGCGTCAGCGATCCGTCTGGCATGGATATGTTCCGTAAGATGGCCAAGGACTTGAACAAGCACTAAGCATCTGCTGAGGCTGATGAGTTTGAAGTTCTGAATGAAAGCGGTCTCTTTTCGGGGAGGCCGTTTTTTGTGGTTTTTGGCTAGTTGAGGTCGCTGCTGCGCTGCTCGACTTTTTCTTCGGCTTGGAGAACGACGTTTCTGAGGTCATCGAGGAGTTGAGCGTCGGCCTTGGCCCAGAGGCCGCGCTGGTTTGCTTCCAGCAGGCGCTCGGCCATGTCGCGCAAGGCCCAGGGGTTGTGCTGCTGGGTGAAGGCTTGGACGTCGCGATCCAAGACATAGGCTTCGGCAACGCCTGCGTACATGTGGTCGGCAACGGCGTGGGTGGTGGCATCGTAGGCGAAGAGGTAGTCCACGGTGGCGGCTAGCTCGAAGGCTCCTTTGTAGCCGTGGCGCATGACGCCTGCGATCCATTTGGGGTTGATGACGCGGGAGCGATAGACTCGGGCGATTTCTTCGGAGAGCTGTCGGACCTTGGGGTTGGCGGGTTGGGCATGGTCGCCGAAGTAGATCTGGGGGCCATTGCTTGAGGTGCCACTGACAGATTGGTTGCTGGATGGTTTATCAGATAGATTGGCCTGGGCGGTGCGGGCGGCGACGGTGAGGCCCCCGTGGAATTGGTAGTAGTCGTCGGAGTCGAGCAGGTCGTGCTCGCGATTGTCCTGGTTGTGGAGGACGATTTGTAGATTTTTGAGGCGCTGCTGGAAAGCTTCGGGGGCGGCGTGGCCCTGGCCTGCACCTGAGCCTACGCTCGATCCTGGGCCTGCCTTTGAGCCGGAGGTTGTAGCTTTGCCGTAGGCGTAGCTGCTCCAGTTGATGTAAGCCTGGGCGAGGTCGGCATCGCTGGTCCAGTTTTGGGCTTCGATCAGGCCCTGGAGGCCCGCGCCGTAGGCTCCGGGCTTGGAGCCGAAGATGCGGTAGCGCGATCGCCGCCCAGCCTCTTCTTCATCCAGTCCCTGTTCAACCCAATCCGCTGTTTCCGCCTGAACCCTAGCTGCCAAAGGATTCTGCCCAGCAGGCTCATCCAAAGCTGAAACCGCCGCCACAGCCTGATCAAACAAATCAATCAAATTGGGAAAGGCATCGCGAAAGAAGCCCGAGATCCGCAGCGTCACATCCACCCTAGGCCGCCCCAGCAAGGACAGCGGCAGAACCTCGAAGTCCACCACCCGCCGCGAAGGCCCATCCCAAACGGGCTGCACGCCCATGAGCGCCAGGGCTTCGGCCATGTCATCGCCGCCGGTGCGCATGGTGGCCGTGCCCCACATCGACAGGGCGAGGGTTTGGGGATAGTCGCCTTCGTCTTGGCAGTAGCGCTCGATCACGGCATCGGCGGCTTTGCGGCCCAAGTCCCAGGCGGTTTCGGTGGGCAGGCCACGAATATCGACGGAGTAGAAGTTTCGGCCCGTGGGGAGGACGTCGGCGCGGCCTCTTGTGGGGGCTCCGCTGGGGCCAGCGGGGATGTAGTGACCGTTGAGGCCGTTGAGGAATTGGTGGAGTTCGTTGGGGGTTTGGCGGAGGTTGGGGAGGAGGGTTTGGTGGATCCAGGTGAGGGCGGTTTGGGTTTTGGGGCCGGGTGCTTCGACTTCGCTCAGCCACGGAGGCAAGCGGCAAGGCGACCCCCCTTTGGTCCCCCCTTTCCAAGGGGGGAGAGAGGGCTGGGGAGGGGCGTTTAAGATTTGGTCGAGCCAGTGGGCGGCTTGGGTTTCGATTTGCTCGATCAGGTCGCCTTTGGTTCGCAGAGTCGGGGCAGCAATGTCTAAATGCTCATCAGGCCAATCGCTTCCCCCCTTTAGAAGGGGGGATTGAGGGGGGTCGCCTTGCTTCTGCTGAGCAGTTAAGGGGAATGATTGAGGGGGGGCTTGATCGGGGGGCCGGCGCGGAGGGAGTGTCAAGAAATCTGAGTCGTGCCTGGGAACTCGGTGGTGGTTGGCGGACTTTTCGCCAGTGGGTCATCGGGGCATTGTCCAATTCACCAAAGCCGGGAGACCGCCAGCGATGACAATTGAAGTTGTTGCCTGGGAGACGTACGTTCCCACGGACTGGGCGAATCAAACCCGCGATCGGACGGTTGCGATCTTGGGACCGTCAGGCGGGGCATCTCCTCCCCCCGTTTCAAGGAGCGACTTGAGTGGCGAGGTCCATTCGAGCCAGTCGAAGAACGGGCTATTGGGAGAGTTGTCCGGTCTCTGCGAGACGGAGCTTTGGGCAGAGCTGGCGGCGAGTCTTCCGGGAGACCACTTCGCGGCACTCCTGAACCC
>JAAUQQ010000245.1 GCA_012032745.1 Synechococcales cyanobacterium RM1_1_8 | reverse complement strand
CCCCGGATCGACCTAGCAGCCCTGCCCCCAGTCACGATCGGTCGACCGCTGCCCAATGTCACCGCCTATGTGTTGGATGCGCGCCAGCAGCCGTCTGCCTCGGGGCGATGGCTGGGGAACTCTGCCTCGGCGGGGCGGGCATCGCGCGGGGCTACTTTGACCGCCCCGAAAAAACCGCAGAGCAGTTTCTGCCTGATCCGTTCTTAGCTGAGATTTGGCCCCAGATGGATTCCGAGATTAGCCCTGACCCATCGCCAGCCCCATCGCCAGCCCCACTCGCCAAGACCCAGCCCGGCCCGTTTCTACCGCACGGGCGATCTGGTGCGCTATCTGGACAACGGTGAACTTGAATATCTGGGACGCATCGACAACCAGGTCAAAATTCGGGGCTTTCGCATTGAGCTGGGCGGCATCGAAGCCCGCTTGGCCCAGCATCCCAGCCTGGAGGATGGCATCGTGATGGCTCGGGAGGATCAGCCCGGCCAGAAGCAGCTCGTCGCCTATCTGCTGCCCAAGGCGGGCCAGCGGATCAACCTGGAAGCGTTGCGTCAGCACCTCAGCAAGGCCCTGCCCCACTACATGATTCCAGCGGCGTTCGTGGTACTGGATGTTCTACCCATGACCCCCAGCGGCAAGGTAGATCGAAAGGCGCTCCCGGCTCCCGCCCTGGAGGAGGCTGTCTTGGCCAGCGAAGGGGATTTTGTTGCGCCGAGTACCAAGACGGAGCAGCAGCTCGTCCAGATCTGGGAAGCGCTGCTCCAGCGCAGTCCCGTGGGGGTGAGCGATAATTTTCTGGAATTGGGTGGCGATTCGCTCCTAGCCATGGGGCTGATTCTGCAGATTGAGCAGCAGTTTGGCCATCGGCTCTCCCTTTCCGGTCTGTTCCAGCATCCAACGATCGCCAGCCTGGCCCCCCTGCTCGAAGGAGCGGCGATCGCCCCCAAAACCTGTGTCATGTCCCTCAGCACAGGCACAGACAGCAGCAGGCTACCGCTGTTTTTTGTCAACTGTGCCCAGGATGCCAGCGGGGTGGCCAGACAACTGGGCGATCGCTACCGGGTCTATGGCCTCAACCTGTTTGGAGCCTCGGAACGGCTGTATGCCATCCGCGATCGCTTAACCCTCACCGATCTGGCCCAGGTGTTCATTGCAGACCTGCGCCAGGTGCAGCCCCAAGGCCCCTACTGCCTGGCTTCCTACTGTGGTGATACGCGGCTGCTCTTGGAGCTGGCGGAGGAATTGCGCCGTCAAGGGGAAACGGTGGGCCTCCTGGCCATGATCGATCCCTGGTGGGATCAGTCTTCCATTCCCTTGGCCTACCACCTCAACACCCTGAAGCATTTTGGCGGTGACTACCTGGTGGAGAAGGTGAAACATCGCCTTGGGCTGGTGCAAAAGCGGCTGAGCTGGATGGGCGATCGCCTCAGTGCTCAATTCCGCCGCCGGTTCGCTGGGAGTCTGAGTGGGAGTCTGAGTGGGAGTATTTCTGCCCCGGAGTCCTCCGCCCTGGAGCTTGACATTGCCCTGTTCTCCGCCTTTGAGCGAGCCACCAGGGCCTACCAGCCCCAGCCCTATGGAGGGCCGAGCTTGATTTTGCTGTCGGAGGAGCTGCATCTTAACCGGGCAACGGCGATCGAGCAGGATGTTCTAGCCACCTTCCCCTCGGAACAGCGCCAGCTCAAGGTCGTGCCCGGCTACCATCAAAACCTGTTCCAGCCGCCCAGCCTGGGGATTTTGGTCCAGCACCTGGGCGAGGCCATCGACCGAGCCAGCCCCGCAACCGAGCGGATTCAGCGCTCACCGGAGCGGTGGCCGTCGGCCCGCCGCCAGTCCCAGCGGAACGCCTAATACAGCTTGGCGGAAGGTTTCAGGCTGGCTTGAAACGCCGGGCCTCAGCCGTAGCTCTCAACCGTAGCTCTCAACCGTAGCTCTCAACCGCCCAGGCCCGCCAAAGCCGTGGTCCAGCGGAAGCCGCCTGCCGTTAGCTGCCGCTCCACCTCCTGGGCCGAGACAGGGCGGCTGAACAGATAGCCCTGGCCCGATTCACAGCCCATCTGAGTCAAGAGCCTGCGCTGGGGCTCGGTTTCGATGCCCTCGGCCACAATGGTTGCGCCGAGGCCGTGGGCCAGGGTGATGATGCTTTGGGCGATCGCCTGTTTTTTGCTGTCTCGCTCCAAATCCATAATGAAGGCGCGATCGATCTTGAGCACATCCAACGGCAGGTGGTGCAAGCGGCTGAGGGAGGATTGCCCGGTGCCAAAATCATCCACACAGAGGCTGAGACGCTGGGCCTTGAGCTGTTCCAGGGCAGTGGCGATGGTGCCATCGATTTCCAGCACGCCGCTTTCGGTGATTTCCAGCTTGAGTCGATTGCCCGGCAAGCCATGGGTGGCCAGCAATTGGAGCATTCGGCTGACGATGTTTTCCTCGCGCAGGTGGACCGCAGAGAGATTGACATTCACCGTCAATCCCGCCGCCTGGGGGAAGCGATCGCGCCATTGGCCCAAGGTCAGACAGGCGCTTTCAAATACCCACCAGCTCAGGGGGCCAATCAAACCAGTTTCTTCCGCAATGGGGACAAATTCGGCGGGCGAGACCCAGCCCCGCTCCCGATGGTGCCAGCGCAACAGTGCCTCAAAACCTTCAAGCTGGCCAGAATGCAAATTTACAATCGGCTGGTAGTAGAGCTGAAGCTCGGCCTGCTGGATCGCCTGCTTCAGATCCTGTTCGAGCTGGAGGCGGGCCAGGGCGCGGGGGTGCATCTCCGGCTCGAACAGGGCAAACACCCCACCGCCCCGAGCCTTGGCACTACAGACCGCGAGATCCGCATCACGCAACAATTCTTCGGGCCATTCATAGCGGCCATGGCCGGGGGCAATGCCAACACTGGTGCGCAGCGTAAAATGGCGACTGCCCAATTCAATTGGCTGGGCGATGGCCTCGATGATTCGCTGAACTAGGGCCAGGGTCTCGGGGGTGGTTTTCCAGGTCAGAATCACAAACTCATCGCTGCCAAACCGAGCCAGCACATCGGTGTCGTTCACCAATTGGCTGAGGCGTTGAGCCACCTGGCAAAGGAGCTGATCGCCGACCAAATGCCCCAGGCTATCGTTGATGATTTTGAAGCGGTCCAAGTCTACAAACAGCACGGTATAGAGGCGCTGGCTGGCCTGGTAAAAGGCGATCGCCCGGCGCAATTCCTGGGCAAACTGGCTGCGGTTATAGAGCCCGGTGAGGGGATCATGGGAAGCGGTATAGAGCAGCTCTGCCTCCACCCGCTTGCGATCGCTCAGGTCCACATCAATGCAATACATCTCCGGCTGGCCATTGCGGTTGTGGAGCAGGGTGTGGCTAGAAAACACTGGCACAAACTGGCACTGTTTGTTCTGCAACATCACCTCCTGGGCTGGAATCGGCTCCCCCCCGGCCATCCAGCGATCGATACTTTTAACGATGTCATCCCGCAGGGGCCGGGGCACAATCAGTTCCTCAATCCGCCTGCCCATGGCCTCCGCAGCGGTGAAGCCATAGAGCATCTCACTGGCCCGGTTCCAAAAAATCACCCGCCGCTGGTGATCGTAGCCCTGCACCGGAATGTTGGGAATTTCCTCAAACAGCCGCAGGAAACGCATTTCACTTTCCTGGAGATGCAGCCGACTCTGGTAATGTTCAATCGCCATAGCCGCCAGGGAGGCCGTGGTTTCCAACTGCTGCCAATCCGCCTGATAGGGCTGGTCCATGGTTTTGAGGTAGATGCTAATGCAACCTATAAGCTGTTGCTGACTAGAAAAAATCGGCACGGACCAGGCGCTTTGGATATCCTGTTGGGCGGCGAGGATGGCCTGGGCCTGCCAGCCTGGATGCTGAGACAACTGTCTGACAATCACCGGGCTCTGGCGGTGGGCTGCCATGCCACAGGCCAGGCTCTGCTTGGCGATGGGAACCTGGGCGAGGGCCTGGCGCAGGGCGATCGCCAAGCTGGGGGCTGCTGTACAGTGGAGCTGATCGATCGATCGCTTGAGAAAAATAGCTGCTCGCCAGCCGGGTTGGGCGGTCTCCAGTTGCTGGAGCAATGCATTCAGGGCGCTGGCTAGGCTGCCATGGTGGGCAAAGTTACTAAAAAATGCCTGCTGTGCCCAGAGCAATTGTTCGCAGTGGTGGCGATCGCTCACATCCCACTCCTGGACAAACAGCAGCGGCTCGCCCAACGTATCGGTCTGGATTCGTTGGATCTGCACTTGATGCCAGCGCAGGCCCCGGCTGGTTTTGACCTGAAGCGCTCGGCAGAAGCCTTCAGGATAGTCCAGAAAGGGCTGAATCTGGGCGAGAATCTGGGGGTCGTTGAGTCGCTCGGCCAGATGGTTGGGTTGGGGAGCTGGTCCGTGATTCCCAGGCTCCTGTTCCTCAAGCCCATGACTCTCGAACTCGTATTCCCCCAGCCCCGGAACGCACCTCCCCACCGGCTGCCCCGAAGTCGCCAAGGCTGTTGGGCCATAACAGCCCAGAGCCGCTGGATTTTGCAGCAGCAATCTTCCCCCCAGGTCATAGAGTGAGATGGGTGTGGCAATGCGATGGAGCAGGTCCAAGCTGAATTGGCCAAGGGAGCGATCGCAGCGCTTCAGGTCGCCAAATACGCCCCCCAACACGCCCAATCCAGGGTGAGTTTTATGGTCGGCCATGCTTAATTCTCAATTGAACCTCAATTGAACCCACTGAATTTCAATGGCATCCAGTATCCGTGGGGCGCAGGTTTTCGGACTGGCCCCAGCCGCCAGCCATCACTCCAGCCCCAGACAGTCCTGACACTGCGACTCAGCAAAAGAGCTTAGGCAAGGGAACAGGAACACCGTAATCGCTTCGCCTAGGATGCCCGAACGAACTTGGGAGAGGGACAGTTGGAGGGCGAGTTCGCTGGGGCTCAAATTGGGAGCCAGATCAGAGACTAGATCGGGAGCCGATCCGCGACTCAATCCGGTACTCGGCCCGCATCAATCGGCCCGTAGAGGCAACTAGCCTGGGCAGCGAGAGCAGCGGTGACCCAACCCAAACTCCAACCCACAATCAGCCCCTAGAATAGAGATCATAGATCCCATCTCCAAATTTTGTCAGTTTTCACAGGCTTGGCGCTTCAAGGTCTTCTCCCTGGGCAGCCCTGGATCGCGACAATTTTCAACCTTAGCAACCCTAAACTTTCATAGTCCATGCCCACAACGCCCCCGCCCACAGCGCCCCTGCTCGCTCCTGTTGCCTCCGCAACGGCCCTGATCGTCGGCGCTGGCCGTGGGATCGGCTTGGGGTTTGTGAAACAGCTCCTGGAGGAGCCCCGGATCACCCGACTCTACGCTACCTACCGCGATGCAAACTCTGCTGCGGAGCTGCTGGCTCTCTCCCAATGGCAGGGCGATCGCCTGATCTTGTTCAAACTGGATATCACCGAAGAGGCCCAGATCGCTAGCCTGGCCGATGAGATCAAGGCCCGCAGCGGTTCGCTCCATTTGGCAATCTATGCCGTCGGCATTCTCCATGGGCCAGACTTCCAGCCAGAGAAGAGTCTGCGCAGCCTCCAGAGCGAGCCGCTGCTGCACTATTTCCAGGTCAATGCTATCGGTGCAGCATTGTTGGCTAAGCATCTCATGCCCCTGCTGCGCCATGGTGAACCCAGTATTTTCGCTGCGATTTCCGCAAAAGTGGGCAGCATTGGCGACAACCACCTCGGCGGCTGGTATGGCTATCGAGCCTCCAAGGCGGCTCTGAATATGTTGATGAAGACCACGGCCCTGGAATATGAGCGCCGCTGTCCCCAAACCCTGGTGGTCGTGCTCCATCCCGGCACGACGGCGACCCAGCTTTCGGAGCCCTTCCAGCGCAATGTGCCGCCGGAAAAGCTGTTTTCAGTGGAGCGCACGGTCGCGCAGCTCTGGGATGTTTTAGCTCGGCTCCAGCCGGGGGACAGCGGTAAGTTTTTCTCTTGGGATGGCAGTGAGCTGCCTGGTAGGTTCCTCAGTCGGTTTATGGGTAGGCCTTCTAACTTTAATATTTGCCAAAGCTGAACTTTTTGGCGATCGCCCTCGTCTTCGATTCCAGCAATTGAGCAGTCCCTCTCCCAGCCGCCCAGGGTCAGCCTTGGGCAATTCAAACTGAAAATTAACGGAGGAAGCGCCATCGGCATTGTTTTAACCGGTGTCGGCTGTAACCCGTGTCGGCTGAAATCAGTTCAGCCGTGGGGATGGTCGCAGCCTAGTAGACTCGGGCGTAAGTTTTGCCCCCCTCACCCCAACCCCCTCTCCCACAAGGGGAGAGGGGGCTCCGATCCGTCTCCCCTTCTCCATTTGCGTCTCCCCTTCTTCATTTGATAGAGAAGGGGCTGGGGGATGAGGGCGGCCTAGGGCTAGTACAGAAACTTGCGCCTCGCAGCCTGGGGCCGCTCCCTGGGGGATCGAGTCACTGCCGCGTCAGATTGAGATTCTACGATTTTTTGAGAACACAGCTTTTGGAGAACATAGCGATGCAGCCCAGAACATCGACCATGGGTCGGAAGCAGCCAGGTCGGAAGCAGCCATTCAAGCACTGGAGCCGTTTAGGGCTTCTGAGCGGCTTGGGCCTGGGGATGGCCAGTGGCGCGATCGCCACTCCCACCGCCGCTTCCGGTTTGACGCCAGGCCTCACCCAGGCCAGCCATTCCCAGGCCAGCCATTCCCAGGCCAGCCATTCCCAGACCAGCCATTCCCCAGCCATCGCCCAGGCCCCCAGCCCAACTGGACCCAGCTAGAACAAGACGTCATCACCGAACAAAACCGCCTGCGCCAAAATCCCCAAAGCTATCTGCCCCTTCTCCAAGCTCGCCTCAACAGCATGGATGCCCAGGGCAACATCCCTGGCGGCTGCGGTCCCCGCTGTACCCTGCGCACCGTGGAAGGCAAAGCCGCTGTGCAAGAGGCGATCGCCTTCCTGCGCCAGCAGCAGCCCCTCAGCGCCCTCTCCTTGGCACCAGCAGCAGCCCAGGCCGCCAAAGCCCATGCTGCCGATCAACGGGGCGGGGCGATCGGCCATGTCAGCTCCGATGGCAGCCAACTGCGCCAGCGCCTCCAGCGAGCAGGCCTCAGACCCAGGAGCTGGGGGGAAAACATCACCTATGGCTCCCCAACGGCCCAGGATGTGGTGCTGAGTCTGCTGATTGATGACAACGTTCCCAATCGAGGCCACCGCAAGAATATTTTTGCCCCCAATTGGAACCAGGTGGGCAGCGGCTGTGGTCCCCATCGGCTCTACCGTGCGGTCTGCGTAATTAACTACATTCAAGCGGCTGGTCCGGCTGTCTCGGGTCCGGCTGTCTCGGGTCCGGCTGCCGCACCTCCAAACCAAAACCCAGGCAAGCTTGCTGCCCCCCCAGCCAGCAGCCCTTCCGTACCCGCCACCAGCCCAGCGATCCTCAGCGCCAGACAGATCCAGGAGCTGCTGGATGCCCACAATCGCCTATCGCCAAGCCCTGGGCCTGCCCAATCTCACCTGGTCATCCAGCCATTGCCAGCCAATGCCCAAGCCTGGGCCGAAGCAACGTGGCGTACCAAAACCAG
>JAAUQQ010000244.1 GCA_012032745.1 Synechococcales cyanobacterium RM1_1_8 | reverse complement strand
CGCCCAAGCCCGCCCCGCCCGCCCAAGCCACCCCATCGCCGGAAGTGCGGTTGCGGGACATCATGAATCGGTAGGCTTTGGCATTAGCATTTGAATCAGCGATCGCGGGTGCCTGGGAGAGGGTGCGTTGCCCTGCGGGACAACGTGCCCTACGGTGTCTATGGGAATTGGGGCCGCAGGAAATCGCTGACTTGAATGGGGCAATCTGGAAAGGCGAGGGGAGCGATCGCTCCCCATCCCCCAGCACCAGCTTCAGACCATACCCATCTGCACCTGGCTCCCGCAACACATAGAGACATCTGCCCTTCACATCCAAAATCCAGCATTCCCCCACGCCGGACCGGCCATAGGCAGGCGCTTTGATGTCTAAATCCCGCTTCAAGGTGCTGTCAGACACCTCAATCAGCAAAAAGATTTCCGCTGGCGTCGGATGGTGGTCTTCGTAGTCCAAAGGATCCAGGTTGACAATCGCCACATCCGGCTCCGGCTCGGAGAAGTCGCTGAGCTGCACCGGGTCTTGCAAACGGACTAGGGCCAAACCTTCCAGGGCCTGGGAACAAATGCGGTCAATGCGAGTTACGCCCGCACTGTGAGCCGTTCCTTTTGCAGCCATGCGAAAAATTTGCCCTTCAATCAATTCCACCCGCTCATCGGCAGCCAGGATACCGGACTCCACCATGCGGTGATAGTCCCTGACCGTCAGAAGCCATAAGTCAGCTGGAGCAGCAGCCATCGCTTGTTTTTGCATGGGTTTCTTGCAGCGTTGGGGCTATTCTAGCGCCCTGCCACGGGCGATCGCGCCGGGTCATACTTGGCCATCAGCTCAGCCATATCTGGGTTATACAACCGCATGTAGTTCCAGTAATTCTCAAACACCTTCTCCACATAGCCCCGCGTTTCTGGGAAAGGGATCTTCTCGACGAAGCTATCCACATCTTCATTTTTGAACCGCGTCACCCAATCGGCGACATTGCCGGGACCGGCGTTGTAGCTGGCGATCGCCAACATCGAATTGCCGTCCCACTCCCCATGGGTGTAGTTCAAATACCAGGTGCCCATCTTCAAATTATCCAGCGGATCCGCCAGCTTAAATTCCTTCAGCCCCACCTGGGGAGCCACCCAATCCGCCGTCTCCGGCATCACCTGCATCAGCCCCTTGGCCCCGACCACGGAACTGATCCCAGTCATAAAGCGAGACTCCTGGCGGATCAAGGCCGTCACCAGCAGGGGATTGAGCTGCTGCTTTTGGGCCGCTGCTTTGATGTCATCAAAAACGGCAGGGGATAGAGTGCATACCAATATTCTGGCTGCTGGCGCAGGGCCGCGTAGGCCGCTTTGTCCTCGGGCTGCTGACGCAACTTGAGGCTGTTGACCATGTAGATGCCATCTAGGTGATCCCCCACCCCCAGGCGCATCAGCCCATCGGTGAACTGTTCCGCCACGGAGGGATCTTGGCGATTGACAAATTCAGTCTGCCACAGCGCCCAGGCAGCCTGGTCTTCGCCGATCCCATAGAGCTCATTCAGCAGCTCCGAGCCCGCTGGCAACTTGCCCCGCTGCTGGTGGGGCTTCATTTCCGGCAAGAGATCTTTGACCGAGAAAAAGTCCCCCACGGGCATCCCCAGTATCGCCGCCGCCCGCCAGGCGTAGTAGGAATCGGGATAATCCTTCAGCAGGGCTTCAAAGGCTTCCGCCGCTGGGCGCTCCTGATCCAGCTTTTGCTTCCAGCGCGCCTTCCAGAAAATGGCGCGGGGGGCATTGTCATTGCCGGGATTGAATTTTTGAATATCCTGAGTGAGCTGAATCGCCTCCTGGTAGCGATTGACCTGGGCATATTTTTCCGCCAGCTCCCAGCGCAGCTCGGCAGCGGCATCGGATTCGCCGTAGTTCTTGAGCAGGAGCTGGCGCATTTGGGAGGCCGAATCCTGGCTGCCCAGCTTGTCCAAGCGCCGCGACTTCTGCAACATGGCTTCTGGGGCCAGGTCGGGATAGCTCTGGATCAGCTGATCCCAATAGGCCAGAGCCTTGCGGCCTTCCGTCGCCTCCGCCAGGCGCTTGAGGGAAAGGCCCGCTTCTTCGCTGCCGGGAAAGTCCTGGACCACCTGGGCGTAGATCGGCTTGGCCTGGCTGGTTTGCTCGCTCAGTTGCAGGCTGCGGGCGGTGCGGTAGCGGTGTTTGGCATTGGGGGTGGCCTTGGCATAGGCCTTGGCTCCGCCGCCATAGTCCAGCTTTTCCCAATGGGCAAAGCCCACATCGGCCCAGTCTTCCGGGCTGAGCTGGATGGTGGAGTTGGGGCTGTTAGCCGGTGTGTTATTGGCCGGTGTGTTATTGGCCGGTGCGTTATTGGCCTCTCCCACCAGCCTGGCCAAAACGTTGGACAGGGCCTCGGTGTGGAGGCCGTGGCGCACCACCAGCATCAGCAGGTCTGGGTTGTTGGGATCGGTCTTGAGCCGTTCGATCGCCAACTCGACGGTCTTGGGATAGCTGGGAAACTGGGCAATGGCCTGGTCGCCATAGCTGGGGTTGTCCGGAGCCAGGGCCAGGAGGGCCTCCGCCATCGCGGGACTGGGATCCTTCCGGTCTAGGAGGGTTTGCCAGACCTGCTTGGCCTGGTTCTCGTTGCCCATCTGGGTCAGGGTCTCGGCCCGCAGCTGAAGGATTTGGGGGGCCAGGAGGTCGTAGTCGTTTTCGAGGCCTTGGAGCCAGTCCAAGGCCTTTTGGGGCTGCTGTTCGCTGCGGGCGCGCCGGGCCAGGATGTAGCGGGCGCGGTTGCGGGCCAGGTCGGCGTTGGGGCGATTGGCAATCAGCTCCAATTGCATCGTGTTGAGCTGTTGGAGGCCCTGGCTGTCCTGGGGTTGGCTGGAGCGGGCTTGGCGGTCGCCCTCGGCCTGGGGCGATCGCAGCGAGGAAGCCAAGGGCAACAACACCCCTGCCCCTGCCCCCAGGGTCATGGCAGCGATCGCGCTGGCGACCAGGATGAAATTCAGCTTGGGAGAATTGAATTTGGAGGGTTTGGACTCAGGGGGCTGGGGCATAGCGTGTTTTTCGGGCGAGTTTGCTGGATTGAAATCGCCTGCAATCGTTGATTACGATAGCTTGGGAATCTACATTTGGGTGGGGCGATCGTGCAAGAATAGCTGGGGCGATCGCTGCCCTAGGCATTGGGCAAGCTTCGGTCACCGAACGGAACATCACCCAAAGACCCAGTCACCCGAAGACCCAGTCACCCAAAGACCCAGTCACTCAAAGATCTAGAGAACACCATGTCCTCCCGCCTCAGCCTTTTCCTAGTCAGCCTGGCTGTGACCCTATGCTTCTGGATTTTGCGAGGGCTCGGCATCCTCAGCTTTGCGCCGGGCCTAATCCTCTGGATACTCCTCGCCATATCCATAGGCTTCGCGATCCTGGCGACGACCCGGCCCCGCCGTTCGTCCTAGGCGGCCCTTGGAAGACTTGCGTTTGCCCGTGCCATCCATGATGCCTACGGCATTGCCAATGGTGACATTGAGCTGGTTGCCAATCAGCATGGCCAGGCTACTTAAGTATAACCAAAGTAGCAAAATAATCACCGTGCTCAGGGTGCCGTAGGTGTAGTTGTAATTCACCACCTTGAGGATGTGATTGCGAAACACCAGGGAAATGCCCGCCCAGCAGAAAGCCGCGATCACCGCGCCCGGCAGAATCGGCGTGCCGGGACGCCAGCGGCTCGGCCCCCAGCGATAGATAAAGGCAAAGGCGATCGCCACCAGCCCCAGGGCCATGGGCAGGCTAAACCCCTGCCAGATGCGCAGCAAAAACACCTCAAAATTATCACCGCTGTTTTTGGCCACCAGATTCACAATCAGACCGCTGACAAAAATCAAGAAAATCGCCCCTAGCAACATGGCAATACTACCCACCGCCAGCAGAATCGCAATCATGCGGTGCTGCCAGAAGGGTCGTCGCTGCTTGGGCGGCACCTCATGGATTTGATCCATGGCCACCATCGCCGCCCCCACCACGCTCGAAGAGGCCCAAAGCACCCCCAGGGAGCTGATAGAAAGCAGCCCCTGATTGCGCCCCGTCACATCCAACACAAATTCCTCGATTAGAGACGTCACAGGCAGGGGAGCCAGGAATTCAATTTGGGCAGCGAGCTGATCCACTGCCGTGCGCGGCGCATCGAATAGCGTGATCGCCGTCAGCAGGGCAAAAATGCCGGGAAAGAGCGACAGCATGGCATTGTAGGCCATTTCCGAAGCTAGGCCCATCAGTCGCTGACGACCGGAGTTACGAATCACCTGGACCAGGATGGGGCCAGTCAAACTCCGCAGAAAGGTAACAAAGTCGATCATGGCTGATGGCGAGGTGCGAGGGTCAGTTCTCCAGTTTTCTTGCCCACCGCTGAAGCCACCGGAGAATGCTATGCTCCAGCCATAAGCATTTGTACGCAGCCTGGTCCTGGGGCACGGATGACGTTGGGGGGAAATCGGGTGACACTGATGAAACCCTGCAAATAGGGCCACTATACAGGGCCGGTGCATTAGGGCCGGTGCTATGGAGCCCTTACCAGGAACCAGCGCCAGGAACCAGCGCGCCAGGCCGCTGTGTGGAGCCAGGGCAGCAGGGCAGGTGTGAGTGTGTTTGGAGTTAAACAATCAAATTATGGTCTCTTCCTTGTCCAGCAGTTTGCGCAGTTCATTGCTGGCCTCTGTGCCGCCCGAGCCGATCGCGCAGTCTCCCTGGAGTAGCCGGGCCTTGCCCACCAGCCCGCTGTTTGGCACCGATGGTATTCGGGGCCGAGTTGGCGACCTGCTCACGGCTCCCCTCGCCCTCCAAGTGGGCTACTGGACTGGACTCGTACTGCAAAATACTGCCGGTGCCCTCGGCCCGGTGATCGTTGGCCAGGATTCGCGCCATTCGGGGGACATGCTGGCTTCTGCTCTGGCCGCAGGTCTGACCGCCGCTGGTTTAGAGGTCTGGAATTTGGGTCTCTGTCCCACGCCAGGCGTTGCCTATTTGACGAGCTGCACGGCGGCGATCGGTGGGGTGATGATTTCCGCCAGCCACAACCCACCGGAAGACAACGGCATCAAGATTTTTGGTCAGGGGGGCAGGAAGCTGGGCAAGAACCTCCAGGGGGAGATTGAGCAGGGCATTCGCGGCCACCGGGGCCTGGGGCCATTACAGAGCCACGGCCAGAATCACGGCCAACACCCAGGACAGCCACTGCAACAGCCCTGCGGTCGCCATGTTTCCCGTCCGGAAATGGTCGAGCGCTACGCCCTATCCTTACGCAATTCACTCCCATTGGACTCCCTCGAAGGGCTGAAGGTCGTCCTGGACTTGGCCCATGGGGCCGCTGCCCAGCTTGGTCCGATGGTGTTCCGTGCTTTAGGGGCCGAGCTGGTTTGTCTGCACGATGAGCCCTGTGGCGATCGCATCAACGTCAACTGTGGCTCCACCCACCTCCAGCGCCTCCAAGCCGCCGTCCTAGAACAGGGAGCGGACCTGGGCTTTGCCTTTGATGGCGATGCCGATCGCGTCCTGGCCGTCGATCACCGGGGCAAGGTCGTCGATGGTGATGGCATTCTCTTTCTTTGGGGAAAACATCTGCGCCAGCAGGGCCAGCTTCCCGATGACACCATTGTCACCACCGTCATGTCCAATCTGGGGTTTGAGCGAGCCTGGCAGGCCCTAGGGGGCAAATTCATCCGCACCGCCGTGGGGGATCAGTATGTTCAAGCGGAGATGGCGGCCTCGGGGGCGATGCTGGGCGGCGAACAGTCGGGCCACATTCTTTGCAGCCACTATGGCTTGACCGGCGATGGGCTGCTGACGGCGCTCCATATTTCTGCCCTGGTCCATGGGGCTCAGGTGTCCTTGGCGGAGCAGCTCGCCAGCAGCTTTACGCCCTATCCCCAGCTCCTGTGCAATGTGCGGGTGGAGGATCGGGAGAAGCGTCGGCGCTGGGAAGACTGTGAGCCGCTGATGGCCTTGATTGATCAAGCTCAGCGGGAAATGGGCGATCGCGGTCGCATCCTCGTGCGTCCTTCGGGCACCGAGCCCCTGATTCGGGTCATGGTGGAGGCAGCGGAGGCAGAGCTAGTGGAGGGTTGGACAGCGCGCCTGGCCGATGCGGTGAGAGAGCATTTGGTGGGGTAAAGCGGTCAGTGATTTGCAGGCCAGTCTGAGCGCCTGCCCCGCTGGCCCGAGCAGGGGAGATTTGGGGAGTCTAGGACAGCGAGGCGCAAGTTTCCGTACTAGCCTAGGCCGCCCTCATCCCCCATCCCCTTCTCCCCAAAAACACAACAGCCGGGAGCAGGGGAGCCGGATCGGAGCCCCTCTCTCTTTGCCCCAGACGACTAGTCACTCTCAATCAGTCAAAACCGTTGCTGAAGGATTTCGTTGCTGGAAGATTTCAAATCTTCCCTCGGTACTCGCTCCAGGGCTCAGTAAATGTTTGAGAATTTACTGAAGCTAGCAATGCGGAACTGGACAGCTTAGGCTGTACCGGTTTTCTTTGAAAATTTAGGATGATTTAAGGGTTTATTTGGGGCGCTAAAGTATTGATCTAGGCCAAGAAATCATGGAGACAACCTGGAGCGATCGCCAAAACCGCTTCCCAGCCCATCCATAAATTTTAGAATATTTTTATCATTAACCCTTGCAATTGCCCAGACTGCGATCATGGGCCTCAATTTTCACAATTGGTAACTCAATACACAGGTGCAGGCCTGGGATGCGGGTCTAAACTAGGGACGTAGAATAAGAAGCAACCGTCCGTTTCTAGGCTATTCATTGCTGAGCCATTGGCTTCTGACCCTCCATTGGCTGTTGCTCCATTGATGTCGTCCCCACTGGCCTTCGCCCTTCGTTTGCATGTTCGAAAATTTGCTGCCCGCTCTCAATGAGCACAACCTGCCCTACCCTGATACGGTCCATCCGATTGTGGTGCATTTTGTCATCGCCATGGTGCTGTTTGGCTTCTGCTGTGACGCGATCGGCTACTTCACCCGCAACTCTCGCCTGTTGGAAGTCGGCTGGTGGAACCTGGCCTTTGCCACGGTGTCGATCTTTATTGCGGTGGTCTTTGGCCAGGTGGAAGCCGGTCTGGCCCTGCCCTATGAAGCCTCCACAGCGACGCTCAATACCCACACCCTGATCGGCTGGTCCCTGTCGGGCGTGCTAGCGGTGATTACGGGTTGGCGATACATCATTCGCTCCCGCGATGGCCAGAGCCTGCCCACTAGCTTTGTGGGGCTGAGTGTTGTGGTCCTGGGCCTGGTGATCTACCAGATTTATCTCGGAGATAAGCTGGTCTGGGTCTATGGCCTGCACAGCGTTCCCGTGGTCGAAGCCGCTCGGGGGGGCCTGCTGCAATGATTAGCTTTGCTATTTTGAATTTTTCTGGTCTGAATTGTGCTGTCTTGAATTTTTCTAGGTTCTCATCGGGCCTTTCGCCGAGCCTGTTCTCTCACTCCTGGGTCTGGCAGCTAGCCCAGGTCGGGCCGGGCCACAGCGAGCCCAGCGGCCTGCCCTATGCATTCCCATCCATCCCAATCTGGTCCATTTGACCCTGGGGTTGTTCATTGT
>JAAUQQ010000243.1 GCA_012032745.1 Synechococcales cyanobacterium RM1_1_8 | reverse complement strand
AACGGGAGAGGGGCTTTAATCCAGATTTGCCGTTCCGGCTCCCCTTCTCCCCTCGTGGGGGAGAAGGGGTTGGGGGGATGAGGGGCAAAAGATTTGTCAGCCAACCAGGGCCAAACCTTCCCTGGCCCTGCCCCTCCGTCCATCAAGGATCAATGCCTGTGTTTGTCACTGCCAACCGTTCTGCCACCCAAGCCGACCTGGGCATTCCCCAGGATCTGTTCGCCGCCATTGAAAGACTCAAGCGGGATCTGAATGCGATCGTCCTGGCCCACTACTACCAAGAGGCCGACATCCAGGACGTGGCCGACTACATCGGCGACTCCCTCGGCCTCTCCCAGAAGGCTGCCGAGACCGATGCCGAGGTGATTGTCTTTGCCGGGGTCCACTTCATGGCCGAGACCGCCAAGATCCTCAACCCGGACAAGCTGGTGCTGTTGCCCGATCTCGCAGCGGGCTGCTCCCTGGCCGATAGCTGTCCGCCAGAAGCCTTCGCGACCTTCAAGGCCCAGCACCCCGACCACATCGTCGTCTCTTACATCAACTGCACCGCCGAAATCAAGGCGATGAGCGACATCATCTGCACCAGCTCCAACGCAGTCAAGCTGGTCAACCAAATCCCGACCATGCAGCCGATTATCTTTGCCCCAGACCGCAACCTGGGCCGCTATGTGATGCAGCAGACGGGCCGGGAGCTGCTGCTGTGGGACGGCAGCTGCATGGTCCATGAGACCTTTTCTGAGCGCAAGCTGGTGGAACTAAAAGTCGCCCATCCCCAGGCTGAGATCATCGCCCATCCAGAATGCGAGCCCCCGGTGCTGGCCCATGCGGATTTCATCGGCTCGACCACGGCCCTGCTCAACTACAGCCAGCGGAGCCCCAGCCAGGCGTTCATTGTGGTGACCGAGGCGGGCATCATCCACCAAATGGAAAAAGCCGTTCCGGGCAAGCAGTTCATCCCGGCTCCGCCGATGAACCAATGTGCCTGCAATGAATGCCCCCACATGCGGCTAAATACGTTGGAGAAGCTGTACCTGGCGATGAAGCACCAGTCGCCGGAGATCACCCTGCCCGAGGCCATCCAAAAAGCCGCGCTCAAGCCCATCCAGCGGATGTTGGCGATGAGTTAAAGGCCTAGGATTGCTGAGATAAATGATGTTCCCAGAAGTTAGGCCTGTCATTGGATGAATGTGTTTTGGCGCTGGCTGGCTCGCGGTTTGAGCCCCTTCTTGAAACCCTTGTTGATTGAGTTGCTGGAGCAAGAGCAAGTTCATTTGGGGCAGGCTCAGGCGGACTCGGAGCGATCGCAGCCAACCTTGCAGGAGCCGATCTTGCAAGAGTACGTTTTGCGGGAACAACTGGCGGCGGAGATTGCACCACTGGTGCATGAACAACTGATTAATCAGATCCGGGTGTGGGGCGATCGCGATCGCCTCCACATCTCCCCCACCGCCGCCACGGTCAACACCCTGTTCAACACCGCCAGCGGCCAGATCACCATCGGCGACCACAGCTTCACCGGCCACAACGTCTCCCTGCTCACCGGCAGCCACGACATCCACAAGCAGGGCCTAGCCCGCATGACCGACTATCCCACCCAAGGCCGCGACATCGTCATCGGCCAGGGCGTTTGGATTGGCTCCAATGCCACGGTGCTCGGTCCCTGCACCATTGGCGACCATGCGGTGGTGGCAGCCGGGGCGGTGGTGCTGGCCGGGACGGTGGTGCCGGAGGGGGCGATCGTTGCGGGGGTGCCAGCCAAGGTGATTCGAATCATTGACGTTGAAGTGGATTGAGCTGGCGGAGCAACCTCACGATGCATCCCAGTCTTTTACGCTAACGTGAGCTAAGGGCTTACAGGAGACAAGGACCCATTCCCATGGACGTTGAAAATGCCGCCGCAAAGACCCCCCTATTCGGCCTCAAAGCAGACCAATTTCGCCACCCCCTCGATCGCCAGGCCACCCAAACCCTCAAACAGCTCCCCGGCCTCGACATCGCCATTCGCAGCCTGCTCGGCCCCACCGCCGAAGAAGTCTTCTACCTCGACAACATCGCCAGCAGCATCCTGATCGGCCCCCAGCAGTTGCCCGATCTCCACAGGCTACTCACCGAGGCCTGCGCCATCCTCGACATCGAAGCCCCGGCCCTCTACCTCAAGCAAAACCCTGCCCCCAACGCCTACACCTTCGCCATGCGGGGCAAAAAGCCCTTCATCGTCATCCACAGTTCCCTGCTGGACCTGCTGGAGCCCGAGGAAATCCAGGCCGTCATCGCCCATGAGCTGGGCCACCTCAAATGTGACCATGGTGTCTACCTCACCCTGGCCAATCTGATCATTCTGGGCACAGGGCTGCTGGGCGGGGCAGCGGGCAGCCTGCTCACCCAGGGCCTACAAAATCGCATGATGGAATGGGTGCGCTGTGCGGAATTTACCTGCGATCGCGCCGCCCTCCTGGTCAGCCAAGAGCCCCGCACCGTCGCCTCCCTGATGATGAAGCTGACCGGCGGCTCCCCTGCCCTGGCCCAGCAGCTCAACCTCGATGCCTTCCTGGACCAGGCCCGCGCCTACGACCTGGCCAGCGGCACGGAGCTGGGCCAGGCGATCGAACAAATGCAAACCGCGCCCCTCAGCCATCCCCTGCCCGTGCTGCGAGCGCGGGAAATCGATCGCTGGGCCAGTAGCAAAACCTACCAGGATCTGCTGCTCCAAGGCGCAGCCGTCCAGGGCGCAAGGCAGGCAAAAGGCTGGTGGTAGCAAGCGGCTGGGAGCACCGTCCCTCACACAGGCCCCTCTGTCAAAGCATTCAAGCCATAGACCTCGCGGCTACCGGCCAGCGCCACCAGCGTCACCTCCCGCTCATCGCCGGGCTCAAAGCGGACAGCGGTGCCTGCGGGGATATCCAGGCGCATTCCTTTGGCAGCGGCTCGGTCAAATTTCAGGGCTTCGTTGACTTCAAAAAAGTGGTAATGGGAGCCGATTTGGATGGGGCGATCGCCGCTATTGGCCACACTCACCACCACCGTCGCCCGCCCCGCATTCAACTCAATCTCGCCATCTTCAACAAACAATTCACCGGGAACCATGGCCGTCGATCTCCTAATTAATTCAAACAAGCTGTGATGTGGAGGTTATAGGGAATCCTTTGACGCCATCACCTATCACCTTCTTCCTAAGCACTCGCCCAACTAAACGCCACCTGGTCTTGATGAATTTCACATTGAGTAATGTATCCACAACCGCCATCGCCAAAGGAAAATGGCAGATTTTGATCTGACTCAATTTGAAAAATAAACTGCATTCGCCCAGCACAGACCGGACAGTCTGGATAGTCCGCCGACTGGGCCGCCCAAAAGGGCCAACCCGAGAGCTTGTCGCCATCGCGGGGAATGGAGGTGCCTTTCTTTTCCAGGGCTTCTAGGGCATCCCAGTCTTTATCATCCAAGTCTACGCCCATGGCTTCGGCTTCTTCGGGATCGGGATAGTCAATCAGCTCATCCCAGCCGACGATCATCTTCTGGGGAAAGGGCTTGAGCGCAAGGTCCAAATCGTGGGGTTCGGATTCGGCATCGTCGCCTTCAGGGTGGACAATGCGGGCCAGATTGCCCTTGGCAAAGGGGAACCAAGCTTCGGTTTCCACGGCACAGTCAGGCTCGACGCTGGTGCAGTAGAACACCTGGAGCAGGCCCTCGCCAAAGTCGCCCTGGATGTCTTCTGGCACTTTGTTGAGGTCGAGTTGCATGAAAAACTGCATGGGCTGCAAACAGTTGGGGCATTCGGGCCAGGGCTCCCCCGGTGGCAGCCAGGGCCGCCCGCCAAATTTGGAATGGGTGAGTGGCCCCGGTCCCGCTTTGGTGCGGGGCTTCCAGGCGGGGCGCTTGTAGGGATTGAGGGCCTTGGGGACAGTAGCCATAGCGAGGAGTGATAGAGACCCTAGGGGATCGATGGGGCAAATCAAACGAGTGAATTGGATTAGCGAATTGGCCTAGCGAATCGGCCTAGCGAATTGGCCTAGCGAATTGGACTGTGGACTGTCACTAGCTTAGTGCCATCGGGGAATGTCGCCTCGACTTGGACTTCAGGGACCATTTCGGCAATGCCCTCCATGACATCGTCGCGGCTGAGCAGGGTGGTGCCGTAGCTCATCAGCTCGGCGACGGTGCGGCCATCGCGGGCTCCCTCTAGGATGGCGGCGGAGATGTAGGCGATCGCCTCGGGATGGTTGAGTTTGACGCCGCGTGCCTTGCGCCGTTCGGCCACCAGGGCGGCGGTGAAGATCAACAGTTTGTCTTTTTCTTGGGGAGTGAGTTGCATGAACACCTCAGAAGAGAACAGGGACCAATGGACCAGAATGCCACAGCCAGCGTATCAGGCCCAAAACGCTAGGCCCAGAAGACCCGAGCCAGCGCCAAGCCGCTATTGCCAGACGCGGGGAATCTGGGCGGGCAGGCTGGATCCCTGGGCGCGGATCAGTTGCCAAACCAACCGAAACCAGCGATTGGCGCGACTGGTGGAATGGCCCCGGTAGCGGCAGAGCAGGCCCTGGGGTAACCGGGTAATGCCCGCCTGGTCCTGGGTTACAGCAGCGGGGGCCGCCTCAGTATCGGCCAAAAGCCGCTGCCAATACTGTCGCGCCTGTGCCAAAAGCTGGCCGGAGACCTCGCCCGTAACGCCGTCCATACCAGGGCAGCCCAGCCAGACAAAACTGCCCACCACGGGGCAGCCATGGAGACCGTGGAGGCTCTGGACGGTTTCCGGGCTGCCGGGCAGCCACTGGCGATCGATCCAGAGGGGGCGTTGGGAGCCATCGGCTTGCTGGGCATAGACCGTGGTGCGCGATCGCCAATTCCCCGCCAAAAACTGCTCCCCCATGGCCGTGCGCCCCAGGCGAGTCACCTCCCAGCCCAGCCATTGGGCACCGGGTTCGAGTATGACCTGCATCTGCTGGCGATATTGGGCCTGATTAAAGACAATCGTCTCCTGGGGCAGCCATTCCAGGCAGGCTCCAGCGCCCAGATGGGCGGTCACCGTTTGCTGGGCTTCGGGGCCATTGCTGCGGTAGATCTTGGCGGCGGCGGCGGTGGTGACCTGGGCCTGGGCTTGGGGCTCCAGGTTGAGGTGGATGTCGAGGCGATCGCCCCCCACCATGCCCCCCGCCGTGTGGACAATCACGCTCTGGCAGCGCTCTGGGCCTTCGGGATAGAACGGTCGCTGGAGCCGCAGCGGAGCCTGGGTATAGCTTTGGCCAATGGTGGTGCCGCGATCGCCATGGCCATAGGTCAATTCCAGTTTGCCCAGCCAGTTCTGGCCAGGCGGTGGAGAGGCTTCGGGGCTGGCGCACTGGGGCAGGGGGCAAGGCGGGGGCGGGGAGAGCGGCGGCGGCAAGGGTGGGGGCTGAGAATGGAAGGCCATTGCAAATCTACCATTGCCGCCGGGGGCGGTGGTCTTTGTGAAGTAGGTTTGCCGGGGCGGTTTGCCGGGCAGTTGGCCGGGCCGCGATCGCACGCCCCCAAGTCCACCCTCCCCCTAGCCCCCCACGCTCCTGGGCAGCAGCACCGTCACGCAGGTGCCCGCCCCCATCGGAGGCGATCGCCAAACTGCCCCCATGGGCTTCCACAATGCGCTTGGTGATCGCCAGGCCCAGGCCATTGCCCCCCGCCTTGGTCGAAACAAAAGGCTGGGTCAGCTTCGGCAACACCTCCGGCGGAATCGGCTCGCCACCGTTGTGGACCTGCACCCGGAGCCAATTGTCCGGCTGGGGCTCCAGCATCCAGGTGACCACTTCGCCGGGGGCGATCGCCTCGCAGGCATTGGTGACCAGGTTGATGAAAACCTGCTTGAGCTTGTCGCGATCGCCCACCACCTCCACCGCCCCCCCCTCGGCGGTCACCACAATCTTGCGCCCCGCCGCCACCGGCAAGGCCTGGAGCGATCGCCGCACCTCCTCCACCAAGGCCCCGACCTCGATCGTCTCCCCCGCCAGCTTCTGCTCCTTGGCATAGGCCAAAATTTCATTCAACAGCCGCTGCAACCGCTCCGATTCCTCCAGGGCCAGGGCCAGGCGCAGCTCTCCCCCCTGGGGCAGCGCCAGGCGCTTAAACCCCGTCAGGGCCATGTACACCGTCGCCAGGGGATTGCGCACCTCATGGACAATCATCGCCGCCAGCTCGCCAATCTCCGCCAGGCGAGCCTGGGCCTGTTCCGCCAGCTTGCGGGCGGTGATATCCCGCGCCAGGCCCAGCAGGCGCGTTTCTCCATCGCTCTCAATCAAGCCAATCCGGACTTCCACAGGAAACGTCTCCCCACCCTTGCAGCGATGGCGACTCTCCAGGGTGATCGGCTCACCGCTGCGCAGGCGCTCCCACAGGGGCTGGAACTGACTGGGATCAAAGTCCGCATTGATGTCCCAGAGGTGGAACTGAAGCAATTCCTCGCGGCTGTAGCCCAGGCAGGCCTGGGCGAACTGGTTGGCATCAATGATCCGAGCCTGCTGGTCCACCACAAAAATCGACTCCGTCGCCTGGTCCACCAGGGTGCGAAACTTGGTCTCACTGGCCCGCAGATCCATTTCCGCCTGCTGGCGCTCGGCGATCGCCCCCGCAATCCGCCCAAACATCTGCCCAAAGGCCGCAATCACCTCCCCCAACTCATCATCTTGCTGATAGGCCACGGCGCTAAAACGCGGCAGGATCGCCCCATTGCCCTGCAAGGCCGCCGGAGCGGCCCGCAGCAGATCATTGCGCAACGCCAAAATCGGCTTAATCAAGATCGAGCGCAGCACCACCATCGTCGCCAGGGTCACAACCACCGAAATCAAAACCACCAGCCAGAAAATGCGTCCCACAAACTGGAACAGCTCCCGGCGCACCCCACTGGTGTCATGGCGAACAATCAGCAAATACTTGCCATCGAGGGGGGACATGGCCCAGGGAGCATCGTAGCGACGCTGGCGGCGATCGAGGTGGCTGCCCCGGAAAGCGCCTTGCACCTGCTTCATCTGCCCAAACGTCAGGGTGGGTGCCTCCCCAAAAGAGCCCACCTCAGTGCCATCCTGCCGATAGAGCCTGCCGCCCAACACCTCAGGAATCGCCGTCGCCCGGCTCAACCAGCCCAGCAGTTGATCTGGGGGAAGACTATCCACCGCCATCTTGGCCTCGCCCATGGCCCCCAGCAGGCTAGCGGCAGAGAGCTCCGAGAGATGATCGAGCTGTTCTTGCTCGCGGCGGTAGACCGAAGGCACGAGGATCAGGGCTTCGATCGCCACAATGGCCGTGAACACCGACAGCACAATGCGCTGGGAGAGCCGCGATCGAAACGTGCCCAGGACACCGCCGCCCTGGGCCATACCAGTGCTCATATCCAGGGCCTGTTGTGGCATATCAACGCTTCATTTCCGTTACCAGATTACCCACCCCCACCTCAAGCTGCGCCGCCGCATGACCTCTAACGCTCTAGGTTAGCCGGGAAGCTGAGCGCGATCGCCCCCTCCGAAACGATGCTTATCAAAAACCAGACGCTCCCCCGTAAAATCTTCCTACCCACCCCACCACCCCACCACCCATGCCCCCACCTACAACACTTCACCCC
>JAAUQQ010000242.1 GCA_012032745.1 Synechococcales cyanobacterium RM1_1_8 | reverse complement strand
ATACCCATTTCTGTCGCAAGCTCAGAGAAAAACATCTTAATAGAAGACTCATCAGATGGCCCCTTAATGAGAAGATAGGCTATCTTCAACAGACCTTATGATTTCCATTTGAAGCTTAATCATCTCCGGGTTTCGCTTATAGCCACCCTGAGCAGTCAAATAGACAATTGCATCAGTTGGAAGCCCCAGAGATTCACGGTTAATGGTGGGAACTTCAACCTCAAACCCATCTACTGCAACATATGTGTCAGGCAAACGGAAAATTTTCTCAGAATAGTAATCCTGAGCATTGTCAGGAAGCACGTAAGAATCAGCAATATAGTAGTCAACTTCCGGGACTCCAGAGGCATCCCAACCTAGCCAGGTGACTTGAATAGGGGCTGGCTTATGGACCATGATTTCACAAGTCACGTCTAAGGTAATGCTGTCTAGATCAATTAAAATGTCAATACAATCATCCGATATTTTTTTCGCAATCGCAATTCCATTCTCTTCGCAATCAATCCCGACACGACAGGCATGATCAAACTGCTCACTAAACCATCTATGAAACCTATTGTCCTGATTGAAGTCGATCATATAACCATAGATTTCAAAGGCATTACGATCATGGTGTGCGAGGAGCCACCGTGCGATCCAGCCCACAGAATGGCGCTTGAAACAATAGGATATATATCCTATTCTTAGGGTCTTTTACTTGGCAACAAATCAGAGTGTTCTGAGTTATGAGCCTCTCCTCTCTTTTTCTCAAAGTCAGCTCTTAGAAGATGATTGATGCTTTTAGAGAAAAGACCACCTACAAAGTTGTGAAGATTTCTGTTATGAACAGGATCATCCTTGAGGTAAGGTGCAAAAAAGGTTGTTGATACCAGTCGCAGCGTATTGATTACGTTCAGCGTAGATTTTGTTTCTCTGGGCAAAGAAAAAAGGATGAGCAGTAATCTTGAAATGAGTTATGGCCCTTTTCCCAATCTCCTCCAGTGCCTAAAAGAGTTGAGTATGAGATGTTGTGAAATAGTTTTTCGTGCCATGAATCTGACAGTTCTAACCTTCGCTCTGCTAGAGTTAGGCCTTGCTTATAAGAACCCACTTTCTTGTACCATACAGGCATCTTGGCGAGAAATTCCAAATCATTTGGTTCTATCGAAAGATAAATTTCCCCTAAGACGATAGCAGATGCAGATTTTCCTTTTTTTCTAGCCAAGTCGTCACAGACTGGCAGCAACAGATTGCGAATCTCTACTTTATCTTGAGCGTATTTAAGGTTTGCTCGCAAGAAAGAGGGAGCAGGTTCTTCATCGGCGAAGTACTTCAAGACCGCAGATAGTGTTGAGGCAAGCAGTGCTAAATCAAAACTGCCAACATCAGGCTCCAACAGAAGCTCGCAAAGCCCTTGTTCTCCGATTAAATATTCAGAAACGGAGTAATTGAGAGCAATGGAAAGTTGGGTAAGGACCAACAGGTTCTCCATATCTGCTGGAGCAACTTCGCGCAGATGCTGGCGAATGACCCAAGCTGTCTCTGAAGATTTTTTCTGATGAAACTGAAACTCGGCAGCTTCTCGTAGAAATTCAACCAATTCCTGAATGCATTCAGGTTCAGATTCACTCCCTGTATCCATGAGCGCAGCCATCCAACAGAGCTGGGCTTCTGCTTCGTCTCCTTTCAGCAGCAGTGCAAGCCCCAGGTTCCAATAGTGAGGCTTGTGATTAGGCTCCTTTTCGATCAGCTCTTGAAAGGAGAGAATGGCTTCAGCATAGTCGCCATACTCAAAACGTTGCTGGGCAACTTGAGTCTCGTTTAACCTATTGATGCTGGTCGACATGAACACACAAGTCTACTAAGGTACATTGGAATAATTCTATACAAAGAGTGCTGTCTAGTCTTAATAAAGATCGCTCAAAAGGGCAGAGAAGCATTCTGCGTCTCTGCCCTTTCAGATGGATTTATCGAGTTTGTCGTCGATGCAGCTCTAACAGGGGCTTAGCACGTTCCAAAAGATTACAGCTCCTTGTAAGCGGTTGCACATTCAGGGGCATTGGTCGCCGAGAAGGTTACATCAGTAGCAGCACCTAGAGGGCCTTGGTTGATGCCAGCTTTGTTGCCTTCACACAGCACTGCAAGCGTCGAGGCCTCTCCAGTTGCTGTAGTTGTTGAGACACTGACACCGCCGACATACGCCTTAATACTTGCCTCTGTACCATCAACTAGTGACGCAATGTTGCTAACGGAAGTGTCCCCACCAGAGACAGAGTACTTGTAATTGGTGGTCTCGGAGGCAATACCTAGACCCAGATCACCAAAAGTGGCTGTGTTGGTCACGAAGTCGTTGTTCTCAAGATAGAAAGCTTGCTGAGCACGGTTCATGGAGCCAACATAGGTCTTGGCTTCGGACTGACGAGCTTTGTTGGCTTGGTTGAGGAAGGAAGGCAGGGCGATGGCGGACAGAATACCGATGATGATGATCACCACCAACAGTTCGATCAGGGTGAAGCCTGCATTGTCGCTCTTCTTGGCGGCGAGGTGCTGCAAAAACTTGGCTTTCAGTTCGGTTTTCATTGGGGTCGTAATTCCTAGAGGGTTGAACGCGATGGGTCATCTAGCTCCTGATTAGAAGTTACCCAGCCCCATCCATTTTGCTATCACCCCCACAGCAGGATCTTTTCGATCCGCTGCCTCCAGGCGTGACTCCAGGTGGGCGAAACCAAGCTGCAAGCTGCCTTTGCGGTGCATTTTGCACTCCGGGCGACCTGGCGAGCAGACTCGGGCGTCAGCTCTGCTCCCTTATCCCTAATTCCTCTCCCACGAGGGGAAAGGGACTTCGATCCGGCCCCTTCTCCATTTGATGGAGAAGGGGTTGGGGGATGAGGGCAGCTCAAGCGCCAGGCTCTAACAACAAGTACATCAACACCTCCAGGCTGAGCAGGAAGCCCTGAATTTGCTGCTGGGCTTCCTGGACATCTACGGGGTCTCCCGTCAGCGGATCGATGGGATAGAGCCTGGCATAGCGGCTCACCAGGTCGCTCAGCGTTTGGGGACCATCCCACAGCGGCAGAATAGCCGCCATCAACGGAATGCTCAGGTCTGGGGCGATGCCGCTGTTGAGGGGCAGAAACTTGCCTAGGTTGCAGCCGCGCCCTGAAGCGATCGCCTCCACCACAAACTGCTTGATGGCATCAGTCGCCAGTTGGGGGTGTAGCTGGATCGTCGCCTCGGACCAATCCCCATCGCCCCAAGCACTGGCAGGCTTAGCAATCTCCGACGCATCCACAGGATGGCCACACCAAAAATCGAGCAGCCGGTGGCGAGGATGAATCAACTCAAACAGCCGTAGGCGATCCTCAATCTCAATCTCATCGAGCCCCATTGCCACAAACACGGGCAGATCATCCACATTCTTAAATAAATCTAAGATCTCCCACTGTCGAGGATTGATCATGCTGATGAACTCCAGCCCAGCCTCCCGCAAATAGCTGAACAGCTCCGTAATCGTATAGCCCTTGTCTCCCTGGAACAGCAGATTCATCAGCACATCCTGATCCGAGACATTCTCGGCCAAATCTTGATCATTGGGATAGGTACGCCGCCGCAGATCCACCTCGGGTTTCAGCGACTTCAGAATCTCCAGAGCGAGCTGAATTTCAGTCTCCTCCGGGTTTTCATCCATCAGGCCCATGAGCCGAAACATTTCCTGGGCTCGAAAAAAAGCGGCCCGCTGCAACGAACTGTGCAAATTGCTGTGGATAATGCCCTGGGGCTTGAGCACCTGGCGCATCAGGCCTAAGACCTCGGCGGGGTTGGGAAATAAATAGAGCAGTTCATCACAGTTGATGTAATCGAACTGCTGATTGAGCTGGGACAGCTCAGCCACATCTAAAACTTGGAACGTGGCATCTGGAATCTGATTGAACTCAAACCGCTGTTGGGCTAGCTCAATGGACTTGGGAGAAATATCAATGCCGACAATTTTTGCACCAGGATTGGCCTTCCACATCCCGAGCGCCTTGCCTTATACCCAGTGCCGCAGCCCACATCCAAAATACTCAGATTGGCGACCTTGGGCAGCCGCTGGTATCGCATGTAGTAGGGCGTGATCCAATTCAGATTGAAGAGCCTTTGGGGTTCCAAGGGGGGAGCTGCATCGATTGGGATCCTAGGATAGGGGCCAAAGTCAAACTGCTGGCGAATTTTTTCGAGAAGCTCTTCTGATTGGACAGTCATGCGGAAAAGGGGCCTGAATAGCTTTGCTATTTTATACCTACGTATAAAATACAGTCCGAAGGATGCTTGAAATTGTAAGTTACACCCATTTGGTACGGTGACAGGTGATCTAGCTGGGTTCAGAGCTTCCCGCCAGGGGAGGGCAATGACACAGTCCATCAATCCAAGATTCAAACCGAAAAGCCCCGCCGCGATCCAGAACCGCAGCGGGGCTTTTCGCAAGCGCAATGCCCAAGCCCGGCACTGCTCGGAGCTGGGACCAGATCGCCGCCCTAAACCGCGCGATCCTGTTGGGAATCAGCCTTGGAGTCCGTCGAATTCAACAACGCCTCCAGACGCTCCTTCGACCAAGAATCAATCGGGTAGGAAAACGCAACAATCTCAGACAGCTTGATCAACCACATCGCCCGTTCACACATACTCTCCTCATCACTTTCGTCCACATAGAGACAAAGCAACTCCACAAACTCAGAATCGAGATGGACCGGGACACCGTGGAAGCTGCTGTTGGCCAGACGAATGCGAACTTCGCTGCCTTGGGCATGGGCTTCTTGGAGGCGCTGCAGAAGCATGTCGGAAATGCGGACAGAGTTGGAAGCCATGGCAATTGAAGTGCATCGTAGGGTGGACAGGCTCAGCCGCTCTGGAAAGCCAGAGCTGGGGGCCGTTAAACCGTGGGGGCTACAAACGCCGTAGCGCGCAATTCGGGGGCGGAGGCTAGAAGACGAGGCCCGGCAGGACCGCGTTGGCTCGTGTACGGGAAAATCGCCCAAAGGGCAACCCCCGTTCTATCCATCCTAACCAATGGATCTCACTCCGGGTAGGGCTGCCTCCGGGGATGGGGCACAATGCAGGGGAACAGAGGGGGGCGATCGCCCCCTAACAGACAGGTTTCAGCCCTTCCCCAGGAAAGGGCAGCTTTGGGCAAAATTGACAAAAATTAGACTAACTAGACTGTCCCGATCCCAGCCAGGATATTACAGGAGTAGTACAATGTCGGGGCCTGGCTTGGATCCAGACTAAATTGGATCCAGGTTCCAGATTTGAAGTTTTTAGCAGGTCACATTGCAATGGTTGCCACCGCAAGACGAATCTCGACCACCGATATGCAAGTCACGAGTATTCGCTTGGAAACAGAGCTGAAGGAGCGTCTGAGGGAGCTATCCGGAAATCAAGGCTATCAGAGCTTAATCCGCGAGATTCTCTGGAATTATATCGAACAGCAGCAGCGGGAGCAGCAGGGATATGGCCTGTCGCCCGCCGATGTACGCTCGACGATCGCCGCTGTGGCCAACCAAGCCGAACAATGTGCACTGAGCGGAGCGGCGATCGCCCCCCAATCCCCCATGCTTCTGGGCCTGACCCAATCCGGCCAGTGGGTGCCGATCAGCCTAGAAAGCTGGTCCCCAGGAGCCTCGGCCTAGAAATGGTGCCCTTATAAAATAATGCTACAGTTCAGCCGATCCGTGGCGATCGCCGCCCCCATCGAAACCGTCTGGGCCTTCCACGCCCGCCCCGACATCCTCCAGATTGTGACCCCGCCCTGGCAGCCCGTGGAAATCGTACGCCGGGAAGGAGGGCTCGCCATCGGCGCAGAGTCTGAATTTCGCATTTGGCTGGGACCGCTGCCCGTGACCTGGCTGGCCCGCCACCAAGCCTGTGAGCCCCTGCGCTGGTTTGTGGATGAGCAGGTGGTGGGGCCGATGGCGGCCTGGGAGCATCGCCATGGCTTTGAGCAGATCGGCCCAGGGACCATGCGGTTGACCGATGCGATCGCCTACGCCCTGCCCGCAGGCCAGGCCACGGAGCCGCTGCTGGCCCAGTGGGTCGAGCAGCGCCTGGCAGATATGTTTGCCTATCGCCATCGGGTGACGCGGCTGGCCTGTGAACGGTTGGGGTAGGGGCAGGTTTTGCCTCAGTCTTTCGGTTGAAGCAGTAGCCTCCTTGGCTAAACCCGCCCCTACAGGTCTTCTGTGTTCTGGAAATCTCCGACCGACAGCCCAATGCCTAGTACGGCAGGGCGGAAGTTCTCAGGCTAGCTTAAGCCCACCTCATCCCCCAACCCCTTCTCCATCAAATGGAGAAGGGGAGCCGGATCGGAGCCCCTCTCCCCTTGTGGAAGAGGGGTTGGGGTGAGGGGGGAAAAACTTATGCCCCAAACTCCTAGGGTCCGGCTTGGGGCTCCACCCCCAAGGCCCGCAGTTGGGCCAGCAGCACCTGGTTATGTCGCTGTTCCGCATCAGCCCGCTGGCGCTCGGCTTCGGTGGCTTGCTGGGCGGCCAGGGCGGCTTCTTCCGGCGTCGGCACGAGGTCGCCCTCGGCGGTGAAAAACCGCAGTGTCTGACTCTCAGTATCTGGTGCAAGATCTGGTGAAAGGCCCGGTGACAGTGCTGGATACAGGCCCAAGAACAGACCCAGTTGCTGGCTCCAAAGCCGCCCTTGGGGATTGGGTTCCAGGGGCCGGTAGGTGCCATCCACGAGATGGAAACCGGCGAACTCCAGGGTTTGGGGATCGAACCAAAAATAGTCGGGCGTGCGGAAGATGTCTTGGTAGATCTGCTTCTTGAGGCCGCGATCGGTGGCGGCGGTGGAATCGGACAGCAGCTCAATAATCAGATTGGGATACTTGCCCCCTTCTTCCCAGACCACCCAGCTTTTGCGCGGGCGCGGGTCGCTGTCCAGGACGATGAAAAAATCCGGGCCGCGAAAATCCTCAGACTTGAGCTGGCGCGGGCTGTAATAGACCGTCAAATTTCCGGCGCTGAAGTAGTCACTGCGATCGCGCCACAGCCAATCGAGGCATTTGAGCAGCAGCAACATCTGTTGGAGATGGAGGGAGCTTTCCAAGGGAGGTTCGTCGCTGTCGCGATCGCCGTGGGGCCAGACCAGCTCATCCCCAGCCAGACCGCTCCCAGGGGAACCCCAGGCAGGGCCACTGGACGGTTTTGCTGCGGGTTCGGTAGCCGGTGTGGCGATCGATTGGATGATCCGTGAAGACATTAGCAGAACCCCACTGGGGTGTTTTCGCTCAGAGGATGTTTGAGAATTCGCCAAGGCCAGCGATTCTATACCGAACAGGTTAGACTGTGCCTATTTGTTCGAGCCAAGGTCCGGGCTATGGGCACCATCGGCTACAGCCAGAGCTATTCTCAAACATCCTCTCAGGGTCATTAACCCCAGTTTAGCTATATCGCGGGAAGCCCCGCGCCATAATCTTTGATTTGGCGTCGGGATGAAAGTAGGCGAGTCGAAGTCTGCTGCCTGAACCATGTTTGGAAAAACGAGTGAAGACGGCGAGTCTGAGACGAGCAAATGGTATGCTTGAACCAACATAAATGATTTTCATGGTGCCGACCTGACTTCCTGACACAAACGTACAGACTTGCTTTGCAAGCTGGTGAACAGTGCAGA
>JAAUQQ010000241.1 GCA_012032745.1 Synechococcales cyanobacterium RM1_1_8 | reverse complement strand
GTGGAACGCTCAGGTTCTACAGAGAGCCCCAAAGCCCCCGATGATTTAGGTCATCGGGGGGCTTTGCTTTGGCCGTGATTTTGCCGAGCCCATTGGGTCAAAATATCCGGTTTTGCAATCCCTATCCCCGTGGTTTCCCGCCCGTGGTTTTGCGCGGTCTTGAGGGGGGCGATGGACCGCCTCTAGGTGGATTGGCGCAAGCATTTGGGGGTCAATTAAAGCCCCTCTCCTATTCAGGGAGAGGGATTGGGGTGAGGGCGGGGCGAGTTTTGCCAGTCGCTTTTGCCAGTCGCTTAGGGGCTTGGGTTGGCTGGAAATTTCTCTATTCACGTCCTGTTCTGGTCGTCATTGGGCCGGGCCGGAAGCGCCCCCAAAGGGCCAAGCCCAGGAGCAGCGGCATGGGCCAGTCGCCCCAGCGGACGTAGGGGGTTTGGGTTTGGCGGGGATAGATCCGGGCCAGGTGGGTGACCTGGATGCGGGCGGGCGATCGCCACAGCACTTGCCCCAGGGGCGAAATCACGCCGGAATAGCCGGTGTTGGTGGCTCGAACCAGCCAGCGATCGCCCTCGATCGCCCGCATCACATCCTGGGCTTCGCTCTGGGCCATCAGCACGGGGCTGTAGGGATCCAGGTTGGCACTGTTGGTAATCCACTGGCCCCCCGCTGCGATCTGTTGCCGGATAACGTGGCTGAAGGCAGGCTCGTAGCAAATCATTGCCGCTGCCGTGCCCCAGCGGGTTTGGAACCGCTGGGCGCGATCGCCGGGCACCATGCCCTGGGGCAGGCTGGAGAGGCGGCCCACCACCGATTGCAACAGCGCTTCGCCGGGGATATATTCCCCCAGGGGCACCAGCTTGATCTTGTCGTAGCGGCCCTTGGCCTGGCCCTTGGCATCCAAGGCCAGCAGGCTCTGGGTGAAGCTGGGGCTGGAAGGGTTGCTGGAGGACGCTTCAGGGGCGGTTTCAAAGCTACCCAGCCAGAGTTGGCTGTTGGGATGGGCGGCGATCGCCCCCAGCAGGGGAGCGGCGAAGCGATCGCGATCGCGCGACCAAACCAAGGGCAGGGCTCCCTCGGGCAGCAGCACCGCATCCGCCCCGGCGTTGGCCAGTTCATCAAACCCCTGGGCATAGCGCTGGATGGCGAGCTGGATGCCTGCTGGGGTGAGTTTTTGGCGGGTGGGAATGTTGCCTTGGACCAGGCCAATGGCCAGGGTTGGGGCGGTTCCCAAGGTTGGGGCGGCCAGGGCTGGGGAAGCGCTGGTCGGGGCGGCACGGGGCAGGATGGCTTGGCGGGTTGGGTCGCCTTGGCTCTGGAGCCAGATCAGACCGCCTAGGCTGTGGAGTCCAGCCAGAGGCCGAGGGCGCTGAGCCAGAGCGATCGCCGCGATCGCCCCCCAGTTGGGTCTCGATTCCGGGCTCCATCGCTACCGTTCTGATGGCCCATCGCCACCGCTGGAGCTGGAGACTGGAACCCATGGGCGGAGGCCAGGGCCTCGGCCACCAAGCCATTGACTGCGACGATCGCCCCACTGACCAGCCCCGCCCCGCCCCAGCGCCCCAGTTGCAAAATCGCCAAGTTGTGGGGACTCTGGCTGAGGGCAAAGGAGTCCCAATAAAGCGGTCCGCTGGTCCAGAGGGCTTCTAGCGCCAGCCAAAGGGCCGTGCCCAACAGCACCCGCAGCCCGGCAGACTGGCCCCGCCCCAGGCGAAACGTGAGCTGTTGCCACAGCAAAATCGTCCCCCAACGCCAGACGACGATGCCCAGCCAGCAGGCGAGGGCGATCGCCAAGCTCGCCCCCCAGGGAATGCCCAGCCAGGTGAGGGGGTGGAGATCCCAGAGCCAATGGGCGGTGATGCCCTCGTAGAGAAAGGCCCAGGCGAGGCTGCCCCGCCAGTTGCCCATTTGGATGCCGACCTGCCACAGCGGCACCAAGCCCAGCCAGGCCAGGGGCCACAGCCCCCAGGGCGGCAGGGCCAGGGCAAAGAGCAAGCCGCCCAGGGCACAAAACAGGAGGGGCCGCTGGGTGGCAATGCGCGCCGGTGGGTTAATCAGCAGCTTACTGGCCCACCGCTCGACTGATTTCCATTGTTGCTGAGCCATCCAGTTCACGGGATCCAGGCCATGGGATCAAGAGTAAGGGTACGGGGCCAATTCACAGACCTTCATCCAAAGGGGCAGGAGCATCGGCAAGATTCCCAGCCCCCGGTCCGCTCATTTGCCCACAGACATAGTCCATCGTCGCTTGGTTGAGCGGGTCGGCGGCGGCATCGCCCCAGGTTGGGGCAGCGGTGCCATCGGGGGCAATGTCTTTATAGCGCTGGCGATCGCAATCATACAGGGTCAAATAATCGGCCCTAATCGGTCCATCGGCCTGTCCATCGGCCCGTTGTTCGATGAAGTAGCTATGGACAGTCCAGAATGGGGCGCTGCCGGTGATCGAGTTGAGATCGACGTATTGCCGGGCGAGGCCGTTGGCGGTTTGGCCGGTGAGCTGCCAGTTTTCCGCCGCTGGTTCGGGGTTTAGCAGGGCCGATGGGGCCGAGGGGGGCGCGAGCGGGGGCGATCGCCAGACTGGCGGGGCGATCGCCCAACTCAGGATCAGCCCAGCCGAGAACAGCCAGCCCGCGAGCCAGCAGGCAATGCTGACAGTCTGTTCAATCATCGCAGCCCGTTTCATCATCCCAGCCCGCCTGATCATCTCTGTTCATCCTATCCCACCCCCACCCCCCAGGGCTGGCCCTTACCCTGGCCCTTACCCTGGCCCATAGCGCCAGCGCCGGTAGAGCCCATGGAGCGGGGCTAGTTGGTGGCGGGCGATGCCCGTACAACCGAAGGCCCGGAGATAGTGGCCGTAGGACCACTGGGAAAGCTGCACCTTCTCTCGCAGCGACAAAACCGTTGTATCCCAAACAATAGCTTGAAGTTGCAACTCCCTGGCCCACCAAGGGTGGTGTGCAGCAAAGCTATCGACCAACAGCAGCGCTTCGGCGGCGCTGGCGTTGCTGCGGGAGGCTCCCCCCGCAGCGGAGGTCATCAGCGGCTCGGGGATCGTGTAGAACTCACCCAGGAGCGCCAGCTTGGCCAACAGCAGGTGATCCCAGGGCAGCACCGACTGGCTCGGCATGGCGGCCAAAACCGCCGATCGCCGCATCACCCCATAGATCAAGTCACCCACCCCCGCCTGGGCCGTAAAAATCGTGGAGAGGTAGCGGCGGTAGCGCTGGCTAGGGCCGAGGCCCAGAGTGGTGCAGCCCATGTCTTGCCGAAGCAACTGCTGGGTTGTTGGATCGACCAACTGGGACTGACTGTTGACCAGGAGCACCTGGGGCGATCGCGCCAGCACCGCCACACAGCGAGTAATGTAGCTGGGGTCGCGATCGTCATCATCCGCCACCCAGCAAAAGTATTCCCCCTGGGCGGCGGCGAGGACGGCGCGAAAGTTCTCGAACTGGCCGATGTTACGGGGTTGTCGCAGGCAGCGAATGCGATCGTCCTGGGCCAGGGCGGCGCTCAGAACCGCTGGGACTTCCGGAGCTGAGGAGTGGTTGTCGGAGACAATGATTTCCAGGTTGCTGTATTGCTGTTGGGCCAGGCGGGCTAGGATTTTTGGCTAGCCTGAGGGGGCGGTTGCGGGTGGGCAGGCCGATGCTGACCAGGGGAAATTGCACCATGGGAGTTTAGCGCCGGGGGCGTCGCTGAAGCTGGCTACCCAGGGCCGCAGGGACGCCGTGGCGGTCGAGGTATTGCTGCACCCTGGGCTGGAGGCGCGATCGCGGCACCCAGCTCACCCCGAGCAGCTTCCAGAGCTTATCCAAATAGCAGAGGCCGTAGCGCCAGGGGGGAAGGGTTTCCGCTGGGGCGATCGCCCTGGGGGCAGGGGAGGCCGTGGGCTGGCCATGGATGTGGACAAACAGCCAAATGTTTTGAGTGGTTTTGAGATCGACCAGGCCCCGCAGAATGTCCCAGCGGGCCGCTAGACTCGGTTGCAAGTACCACTGCATCCAGTAGGGCATGTAGCGTAGGCAGTCGGTCTTTTCATAGGCCGTCGTGGCCTGGAGATCGCGGTCTAAGCGCAGCCCAAACCCTCGCTGCTTGACCAGTTTGAGATACTCGTAGTCACCGCCATTCTGGGGAAAGCGCAGGACATCGGGGAAGCCCACGCGATCGAGGATGGCGCGGGGCAGCAGCACCATGTTGCCCGCTAGGGTGTCCATCGGTAGCTGGGCATCGGGGCCAAAGCTGTCCAACTGCCAGACGGGTTGGCCTCTGTGCAGGCCGCTGTAGACGATCCACTGGGGATAGTCCTGGGCGAAGACGATGCCGCCGGTCACTTGCTGGGCGGTGCTGGGTTGATGGCACAACTTGATTAGCTGCTGGAGGAAGTTGTCTGCTAAACAGAGATCATCGTTGAGCCAGAGGAAAAAATCTGGTGCCTGGGGCGCGATCTTCTCGGCAGCTAGCGTAGGGATCTCCCCCGCCATACCCGCCACCATGCCCGTGACGATGCTGCCCATCCACCAGAGTTGGCCATTGCCCTGGCAGACCTGGACCTGGGGAAATTCCTTGGCGATCGCCGCCCCGGTGCCATCCCCAGAGCCATCGTCCACCACAAGAAGTTGTACTACCACCGGACTGACTCTGTCTGTCTGAGAATAGCTGGCTAGCTGGCTAGACAGTTGCCTCAGCAAATTGACGAGGCTGGCGCGGCGATTGTGGGTGGGGATGATAATGCAGAGCCCCAGGGGCGAGCGATCGCCGGGGGGCAGGACTGGCCCAGGACCGCCCGCCTGGCGCAGTTCCATGGCCCGGCTGAGTGTCGCCACCAGTTCCGCCCTGGCGGGACAGCGCCAGCGATCTAGCCAGTGGTTTAGCCCGCGATCCAGGTGCTGTTGCAGCGCCCGCCGGGCCAAAAACATGGGGCTGTAAAAGCTGCTGGCGAGGTAGCTGCGATCGCAGGCCTCCCGCAGCGTTCCCCGTTGCGTCTCCTGCCTCCAACCCGTAACTCTATGGCCCAGCAGCCTGCGCAGATCATTGATCCAAAACAGCGGCCCATAGAGCGGACGCTGCCAAGGGCGCAGGCCCACCATGCGAATGTAAAACCGGCTGAGGCCGATACAGCGAAACAGCGCCACGAGCTGATCGCGCCCCAGGCGCTGGACTGGAATGACGTGGTGAATCACCATGGCGGGGTTGTGCCACAGCTCCCAGCCCGCCCGGCGCAGGTGGATCACCGCCTCCAGATCTTCGCTGGCAACCCCGGCATCCCGTCCAGCGTGGTTCAAGAACAGCCGAGACGGCACTGCCTCCAGCCAAGCCTGCCGCCGCACGACCAGCCCCGCCCCCGGCGGCAGCACCTGGACAGCGCGATCGTAGGGGTGGGGGCGATCGCCCCGGTCGATAATCGCCAAAAAGGGGGCTAAAAAGGGAGCCAGGCGTGGATCTGGATGGGGCTGATGGGGCGGGTTGTGACTGGATGGCGCGCCCGGTGATGCCGGCGAGACGGGCGATGCTGACGATGCCCGAGATATCGGCAAGTCCGGCAAGTTTGGCAAGTCCGGCAAGTCTGGCCAATGGCCGCGAATGCGGCTGCCCACTGCCCCCAGCCGGGGGTGCTCTCGCCCAAAGCGCATCGCCTGGGCGACCCAGTCCGGTTCGGGCCAATTGTCATCATCCAAAAACCCACCCAGTCCCCCTGGGCCAGCTCAACCGCCCGCTGCCGCGCAAAGGCAGCGCCCTGCTGGGGCACAAAGCAATAGCGCAGGGGAACGGCCTCGGGCCACCGCTGCTGCTCGGCCCAGATCACCGCCGCCGTGTCATCGCTGCTGTTGTTATCGCAAACCAGCACCTCCCAGCCCAGCGCCCCCGTGCCCTGCTGGTTGCGCAGCCGCTCCAAAACCCCAGACAGCCGCGCGGCTCCGTTGTAGGTCGGGATTGCTACGGTGAAGCTGACCCCGTTTAAGCTTGCCAAGGGAACGTCCAGTGCCAAGGGAAAGTCCAAGATGTGAAACCCCAGGAGCGCGGTGCCTAGAGCCCTGCCACAAAGTCAGCCAGGCGGGTCAGCCCCCGGTCTATCGTCGCCAAATCCGTCGCATAGGAAAGGCGAATACAGCCATCATCCCCAAAGGCGATCCCCGGCACCGCCGCCACCTGCTTGTCTTCCAGCAGCCGCTCACAAAACTGAATTGAATCTAGCCCCGTTTGGTTGATGTTGGCAAAGGCATAGAACGCCCCTTCGGGTTCGGGGCAATGGATGCCTGGGATGGCGTTGAGCCCCTTGCCCATGACAATGCGGCGCTGGGCAAAGGCTGCGAGCATGGTGCTGACACAGTCCTGGGGGCCTTGGAGGGCGGCGATCGCCCCATGCTGAGCAAAGGTGCAAACATTGGAGGTGCTCTGACTTTGCAGCGTCGTCACCGCCTGGATCAGTTCCAGAGGCCCGGCCAAATAGCCCACCCGCCAGCCCGTCATGGCATAGGCTTTGGCAAAGCCATGGCTGACGATGGTGCGCTCAAACGCCTCGGGGCTGACGGCTCCGATGCTGAGGTGTTCGGCATCGTCGTAGAGGATTTTTTCGTAGATTTCATCGGAAACCACCAGCAGATCGTGGGCGACGATCAATTGGGCGATCGCCCGAATCTCATCGGGGCTATAGACCATACCCGTGGGATTCGAGGGCGAATTGAGCACCAGCAGTCGAGTCCGGGGCGTAATCGCCCGCTCAATCTGCGCCACCGACACCTTAAAGTTCTGCTCTACACCGCTGGAGATCACCACGGGCTCCCCATCCGCCAGCTTGACCATTGCTGGGTAGCTGACCCAGTAGGGCGCTGGAATAATCACCTCATCGCCGGGATCGAGCAACACCTGCATCAGGTTATAGAGGGATTGCTTGCCGCCGTTGGTGACAATGATATTTTTAGCTTCATAGGCAAGCTGGTTGTCACGCTGGAGCTTGTGGGCGATCGCGCCCTCAGCGCCGGTTCCCCCGCCGCTGCCCCATAGCGAGTCTTGCCCTGATCCAGGGCGAGCTTCGCCGCTGCTCGAATATGCTCCGGCGTCTCAAAATCCGGTTCGCCAGCGCTAAAACTGCAAACATCTAGCCCCGCCGCTGTCATGGCTTTCGCCTTGGCGGCGACGGACGCGGCGGCGGGAGCGGATTCTTTGGAGCCGCCGGCGAAGATCGCGGCGGGGACGAGCAGGGCGGCGGCAACGATCGCAACCGCGCGAGGCCAGAAATTTCGTTTCATGGATATTCCTCCTGGGACTAGATTGATCGCCAGTATCGGTCGGCGCGGTTAGCGGGAGGTAAGTCTTCGGTAAGAAAACGGCTAGGATTTGATAAGGTCAATTTTCTGTTATATAATAATTTACATGATCAGTAATATATATGGGTCTCCCGTGGACCTGCTCAGCGATCCGCGGGTACGCGCGTTGCTGGATGACGTCGCCGCTGGCCGGGTACCGTGCTCAACAGTCACCGAAGTTCTTCGCAAACCTTTCATATACTCGAATTTCTTTCCGAACTCGGTCTGCCGAGCGATACGCCCGAAATCGCGCAGGCCGTATCGCGTATTTTGGAGAGTATGGGTGAGGATGGCGTTCCCCGGCTGCCGATGACCTATCCCGCGCATTTCGGCGGCCCCGGCCGCGAGACGCCCC
>JAAUQQ010000240.1 GCA_012032745.1 Synechococcales cyanobacterium RM1_1_8 | reverse complement strand
TTTTTCTCTATCCTTACAAAGGTGGACTACCCTTTTTCTTAGTCATTATCTTTTCCAAGACATAATTTAATCGCCTTTACAAACTCGCCGAAGTATTTCATTCCGGCTTCTTCTCAGGCATCAAGCACTTGTCAGAATCACAACCCGCAGGCCCCGCCTCCGATAACGGCTGCAAATCATACCGCTTCAACGCCGTCAAAAAAGTCCGCCGTATCCCGCCGCTTCTCCACCGCCGCCACCATCGACCCATAGGTCGCCTGATCAATCGGCTCAAACGGCAAACGCGGGAACGTCTGCAAATCATCAAACCGCGCCAACAGCGCTACAGACATATAGCCCTCATCATTCTGAATGCAATCATGGATGCGCTCAGCTAGACCCGTCACCTCACCCTCACGCAACTCCACCGTCGCCGAAGTATTATGCCGCGTGTAATGCTTCTGCACTTGCATGTAGAAATCAAATTGTGCCAGCGCTGAGAACTGACTGATATCCACCTGATCCGCGCCGGGCAAATTCGCCCAGCTCACCTCAGTGGGAATCTCTACCAGCCATTCCGTGCAGCGCGGATCAAATGGGTCATCCAAGAGATTTCCCTTCTCATCCTTATCTGACTGGGATGGCACCACAGAATAACCGTAGTCAATGCAAGCCATCGCCACCGGATCATTCTTGCGGAAGGTAATGCGGCGGATGAAGCGCTGGGCCTTGGGCGGGTGCCAGCCAGAGCTAGCGCCGGTGAGTAGACTCTTGGTGCCGGCTGGCTGAACCGTCGTGCAGCGGTTGGGGCGGCGCAGATCTTGGCGATCGCAATAGTCCCAAATGGTCTGATGTACCACCTTTTGCCAGCGATTCAAGAATGCCGCCTCTTGGGCCTTAAATTCCTGACCTTGGGCCGTCTCCGGGCGACCCGCCTCCCACCAGTTCAGCCAAGGCGTGCCAAAGGCATGGACGCAGAAGTCAAAGAACCCCGTGAAGGAAACCCCCACAATCGGATCCAGCTCCCGCGACTGACGGTAGCGCTCCTCCAAAAACTCATGGTTGAGCAGGGCCGCCACGGAGAGCGCCGCTGCCCGGAAGGCATCATCCTGCTCTTCCAGGTTCTCGGGGTCGAGGCGGTTGAGGTGGACCTCAGAAAGGTTGCAATGAAAATTTGCCCCAATGATTTCGCCACAGTTGTGGGCGACAATGCCGTTGGCATCAAAGCGGGCGGGACCGGGCACGGTGCAGTCGTAGACGGGTTCGATGCCGTCGGGGGCGATCGCTCTCACCCGTGCCGTAAAACGCTCCGGCTGGGGCTGGATCTGGTGCATTTGCAACAGCCGGGCCAGGTGCTCTGCCTTGATGGGCTCCGCAAAGCCAATCACAGCGGCAAAGTGCTGCAAGTTGTCGTGACAAATCACCAGTTCATGGCGACCCTGGGTGAAGTGGGGCTGGAGCGCCCAGGGCTTGTGGTCCAGGAGCCGTTCCCCCGCTGCGCGACGGCCTGGGTGAATGCTGGAGCTGATGCCCAGGCGCAGCAGCATCCGCTGGACGGCTTGGAGGTTGCTGAGGTCTGGCTGGGCCAGGGTGATGCGGATGCCATCGGGCTGGCCCTGGACGGTGGCCTGGGTGTCGAACAGGCCGCGCAGGAAGCCTTGGTGGAAGTCGTAGCTGGTTTGTTCTAGGGCGGGGGTGATGGCCTTGGGCTGTTGGATGATGTCTGGCTGGATGATGCCGTAACTTTCGGCGAGCTGGCGCAGTTCGAGGGAGGCGACTTGGAGGTGGCCGCTGGGGGCCTGGGCGATCGCCGTTGGCCCTTTGGCCAGTTGGCTGCGTTCTAGGAGCGTCACGGCCTGGGCTGCCATTTCAGCCTGGGATTCGCCCCAGTAGTTGAGCAGGGCTCCCTCACTCAAAACCCCTTCGCCAATCAAGCTGCCCAGCAGCCAGCCTTCGGCCTCGCTGCCCCGGCCCTCCCAAGGGCTGAGGTGGCGGTGGTTGTGGAGGGAAATGCGATCGCCCGGCTGCAAGTCTCCCGCTTCGACCCATTCTCGGTACTGGGTCTGCTGGGTTTGGGCGATCACCTTCAGCAGCTTGTGGTTGGCGGTCAATCGCAGCTCGTGACCTTCCTCAGTGGTGAGCTTAACCACGGGCTTGTCGCCGCTGTGAAAAAGCCCGCTGCGGTGGTGCTAAACAGTTCGCCGTTGATGTAGGTGCCGTGCTGAATGCCGATCAGATCTTGGACCTGGCGCGGCCCGTTCTCGGTGTGGACCCAGGTTTCAGCGACCACGCAGGGATTGAGGCCATAGCGTTGGAAGCGGTGCTCTAGCTCGGCCTCGTCCATCTCGGGTCGATGCTGTTTAAGCCAGTTTTTGGCTTCTTCCTGACCCAGCTCATTGTAGATGCCGAGGAATTCGGACTTGAGTTCGGGGGTGGTTAGGATGTCGGCGCTGGCACGGGCGATCGCCTCGGGCGCGTATTGAATCGCACCCTCCCCAGAGTAAAACTGCTTCTGCACCGCCTCAAAGGTCTCTTCCTGGGTCGGCTTGCGGTGGAAGACGCGGGTGTGGTTCGCCATGCGTAGGGCATCGCGCTCGGGGTCAATGCTCCAGTTGCCATCGCCATCCTGACGCCAGAGGTTTTCCTTGGCCCCCGTTGCAACAGAATCGTTGCCGTCAAACTGACGCATTCCTGCACTATTTGATACAAGAATGCCTTCACACATGAATTCGTGAACAGTGGCAACTTCAATATCATAAGTTTGCGCTTCCCGAGTGTTCATCTCTATTGAGAGAAATCGGACAGGAACCAGGTCACCAGGCAAAGCTGAGGGAACAGAGACTAGGCGATCTTCTTCTTTCAGATCCTTGGCCTTGACCATCTCGTAGTTGCCATAGATGTCTGTGAGGACCGCGATCTTGTGGTCGGGCGTGCACTCAAAGAAGCCATTTTCTGTCTTTATGCGACACAGAGTCTGAACTCCCTGATCGAAGAAGTTTGTAACAGGGTAGAATCCTTTGCTTGTCAATACGAGATCGCCCACTCGAACCTTGGAGATCGGAACGAGCCCCGCCTCGGTATGCACCAGCGCCTCTGCGGGCAAGCACGACGAATATTGCCTGCAACAATGGTTACTGCCGCTTCATCGATCAGCAGACAGCATTCGATCGAATCGAGCTGACGGCCCACGGCCTGGTTGAGGATGCGAGCCACGCGGCTATACATATCCGGCAGCTTCACCGGGTTGGCCATGCCCCCAAAGCCTTTGAGGATTTCCCCCGCCGGGCGCACATCGCTCATGTCGATCAGAATTTCAACCGTCCCGCCAAAACGCGGATCGCTGGAGGCTTCCAGCACCGCTTCGTAGGACCGGACCCAGCCCTGGCGGCTGTCACCGACATTGACGACGACCTGATTGCCTGTGATGTTGACTTCCGTTTCTTCCCGGCGCTTCAGGGTCGGGGTTGCGCCGAGGTCGCCCTGGACCTTGAGGCTGATTTGGTTCTGGATCACCGGCAGTTGGCTGATGTACTTGGGCTCCAGCATGGCTCCGGTGCCGCAGCCCATCATCGCCAGATCCATCATCAGGGCGAAGGCTTTCCAATCCACCACGTTGGTGGAGGTGCAGTTGTAGCCACCGGAGAAGTTCTTCTGCTGCTCGATCCATTCCGTGCCGCCGATCCAGAGCCAGCGGCCCGAGGTCAGAGCCTTGACCTCTTTTTGCATCCGGGCAATCAGCGCTGCTTCGGCGGAGGTGAGCTGGCCCAACTTGGCAATGCCTGCCACGGTGCGATCGCAGACCTCCGCCCAGCTCTCCCGACCCACCTCCTTTTGCCGACTGTAGGTACGAAAAAACACAGGGTTGGCAGCGGGAGCCGTTTCCGGAAAGCTAGGCTGGGCGGTGGGGCGGGGGAGTTGTTGAACCATAGGAAAAGAAGCGGTGGATAAACTCTGGTGGGAACAGCAAGGATGGGGAAAGGCGCTGGAAAAATCGACAGCGGCTAGGAACGGTGAGCAGAATGCGGCGATCGCCGCTGAACAATCCAGGTTGCCCCAGCAAGCAAAAAGCCCTGGCTCAAGGTATGAGCCCCCTTACACTCAAGCAGAAATAATGCTGCGCTTTACGCCTTATCAACGCATAACATCATTACTTATAGAGCATTTACATCTGGGGGGCAATCAGGTCATAAAGCACTATCCCTAGCGCCATGAAACTTGTTTCGGCGGTTTGCGGCGGCGGCTCCGAGCCCTTTGCCAGGTTGCATCCTGTTGCGAACCGTAACGTCCAGTGATGGAGAATACAGCAGCTCAAAAAGGTTGGCCTAGGATAGAGGCAGCCCCGTGACGACAAGCTCCCAAGCTTCGATCTAGCCCAAGCTGCGCGATCTCTAGGCTCGACCCAGGTTTTATTTAGGGGCAAAGCCCGGCGGTCAGGCCCGTGAAACCCACATCATGTGAACCTACATCGCGTGAACCTACATCGCGTGAACCTACATCGCGTGAACCCTACGTCGAGAGAAATGCCATGCTGATGCTATTGACCGCCCAAGAGATCCTGTCCCCAGGTCAAGTCTGCCGCCACTGCGTCTTGGCCAACGACCAAGGCGAGCCCCGGCTCCACAATGGCAAGGTGCGCTGTGGCCGCAGCCTGCTCTCCCCCGTTCTGGCCTCTGAGCCCTTGCCCCAGCGCTGTCCCATGGGGTTTCGGGTGGTAGAGTTACCTAACCCAACCGCCTAGGTCCGTTTCGCAGGTCAGGTTGGCGATCGCCCTGGGCCGTTACGTTATCCTGGGGAGGGCGAGGCGGCTTAGCGGCCTCAGCCTGGGATTTGTCCTGAAGTTTACTAGTCAAGTTTATTAGCGATTTTGCGGGAGCCGGAAACGACATGACTGTGCGCGGAGCCACCACCCCCCCAGGAGCGATTTTTATCCCTTCTGCCCTACCTGCTGCCCCTGCTGGATGTAATGCTGTTCAGCGGTCCGTTTCGAGAGATGGTCCCAGCCGCTGACATCGTCCTGTTGCCGCTGCTGCTGTTGGCCATTGTCTATCTGTCCGTTCCCTTCCTGAGCCTGGGTATTTTCTTTGGGCTGTTCATGCTGGTGGTGCGCAATGACAGCATCGCCCACTTCATTCGGTTCAATGCCCTCCAGTCAATCATGATTGGCATTGCCCTGACGATCGCCCAGGTGCTGATGCTCGATGTCCTCGGTCCAATTCTGGGCATCGCCATGGGACCAAACCTGACCCTGGCCATTGCTGGCCCCACGGCTTTTCTGGGCGAGACGCTGTTCAATTTCCTCTTCTTTTCCGTGGTGGCTGCGGTGGGCTACAGCGGGGTGCAGGTGATCCGAGGCCACTACCCCGAGATTCCCACGATCTCCGATGTGGTGTATATGCAGGTTCGCTAGGTCAGCGCTGGTTGGCTAGCCGCTATGGGGCGAGCCAAGACCGAATTGCTGAGGCGGCCAATGCCTTCGATTTCGATGTCTACGCGATCGCCCACCGCCAGCGGCCCCACCCCCGCTGGCGTCCCCGTCAAAATCACATCCCCCGGCAGCAGCGTCATCACCTGGCTGATGTAAGACACCAGCGTCGCCGGGCCATAGACCATTTGATCGAGGGTGGCGGTCTGGACCGGTTCCGCCGCGCCATTGAGAAATGTCTGGATTCGAGCACAGGGACTCAGCTCCCGCACCATCCAAGGCCCCAGGGGGCAAAAGCTATCAAACCCCTTGGCCAAGGCCCAGGGGCCAGGGCTGCGCCGTTGGAGATCCCGCGCGGTCACATCGTTGGCAATGGTGTAGCCCCAGATTGCCTGGCGGGCAGCGGCTAGGCCACAGTTCTGGGCCGGTTGGCCAATGATCAAGGCCAGCTCCCCTTCGTAGTCCACCCGTTGGGAGGCTGCTGGGTAGAGAATCGCATCGTCGTGGGCGGCGATCGCGCTGGGCGGCTTCAGGAACAACAGGGGCTCCACTGGAACCGCCGAGCCCATCTCAGCAGCATGGTCCCCATAGTTTTTGCCCACGCCCACAATCTTGGACGGCGCGCAGGGAGCCAACAGCCGATAGGTCTCCGCCAAGAGAACCTCATCCGTGGGCTGACCATCCAGCCAGGGCGGCGCATCCAGGAGCTGCACGGTTCGGTCTAGTTCCAGTAGGCCGTAGCGAATCCGGCTAGATTGGGTCTGCAAGCGGACGTATCGCTGGGCCATGGTGTTTCTCGGCGGGGGTGGAGTGGGAGATGGGGAGGTGGGGATATGGGGGAGTGGGGAGGTGGGAATGATTGTGGGGGAAATTGGCTGGGAGCGGGACAGATTGGGCAGTGTGGCCTGGAAAGGCTAGCCGGTGGCGCTGCCGCCAGCGGCCTGGGCTGTGAAGCTGCCTGTGTTAGTTTGCAAAAACTGGTCTAAGATTGTAAAGCCTTGCTTCTCGCAGGTGGCGAAACCTGGTTCAATTCACCCTCTTCAACCCTGTGGGCAGCCCGTTCATAGGGACTTGCGTTGTTTGGGGATTGTCTGGTTCTGGGCTTGCTTGCTGCAAGAGGCCTTTTGTCCAAAGGGATGATCCGATGAAAGAATTTGTTTACGAAACCATGTATATCCTCCGCCCCGACATGGGTGAAGAGGATGTGGACCAAAATATCCGCCTCTACGAAGAGATGCTCAAGGAAGCGGGCGCTGAGGAGCTGGAGATTCAGCACCGGGGCAAGCGTCGTCTGGCCTATATGATCTCCAAGTACCGCGAGGGCATCTATATTCAGATGAACTACCAAGCACCGGGGGGCGCGATCGCCACCTTGGAGCGGGCTATGCGCCTGAGTGAGGATGTGATTCGCTATTTGACGGTCAAGCAGGTTGTCCGGGCCGAAGAGCCTGAGGTGGCTGAGGCCTCTTAATCGCCATACAGTTCCACCACCGCATCGATGAACCGTTGCCAAGTGGCGTTGGGCGTCCAGATTTTCTGGAGATAGCCCAACGCCTCTTTTCATCCATGGCTCGGTGGAGGCGGTTGTAGAGGTAGAGCATGGCAGAGACGCGCATGTTCAGGGCACAGTGGACCCAAACTTGATTTTTATGCTGTTGTGCCAACACCTCAAATAGCTGTTCTGCATCGCTGAGGGTGGGATAGTCCCACTGCACGGGCAGGGGATGATAGTCCATGCCCAGGGCGGTGACGATCGCTGCTTCGTTTTCTAGCCAGTTTTCCGAAGTGGGCATGGCGAGGTTGATGACGATGCCGTAACCTGCCGCTTTGATCTCCGCAAATTGTTCTACCGTTGGCTGGCCAGAGGTGGCTATGCCCTGGGGCAGGGGCAGGTAAGCATTAATGTCTGTCAGGGCCATAGAAAAAAGGGAGGGGGGAGATGCCAAACGAATGTCGCCCCAACAGCGGCTAGAGCGAGGTGAAGCCCGTCGCGAGGAGGGGCAGGAGCAGGAGGGCGATGGCGATCGCCATTACCGTCAGAGCATCCACATTGATGGGGTCGGGTTGGGCCATGGCCGGAGAGGCATTGAGCTGGGTGGGCTCGTAGCTAGGATTCTATTTTAACTAATGGGGGGTTCTGGGGGCTATAAGTCCCGCGCTGTACCTGAAAGGTCAGCGTCGGGATACATGGAGACCCCGCGTAGATTGAGGGGCTCGATGCCCCGAAAATCGACACACTATCTATCGGTTCTAACAGGAGGTGTAAATCTGTTAGAATGTAGCTATGTTGAATTTGACCTACAGCTACCGAATCTATCCA
>JAAUQQ010000239.1 GCA_012032745.1 Synechococcales cyanobacterium RM1_1_8 | reverse complement strand
CAACCTCCTACGAGCAGCGACTGGCCTGGCTCCAAGCCCAGGGCATCACCGGGATCTACAACTATGGCTCCCAGCCCAAGGCTGGCCTCCAGCTCCTGGGCATTGGCTACTGCGGCGTTGTCCTGCTCGCAGCTCGCCAAGGCCAACCCGTCGCCCTCAAACTGCGTCGCTGGGATGCCCCCCAGGCCAGCCTCCAGCGGGAGGCCGAAGCCTTGAGCGCCGCCAACCGCGTGGCGGTTGGACCCCGGCTGATGGGCCACAGCGCCGATATCTTGATCATGGACTACTGCCCAGGGCCGGGATTGATGCAGTGGCTAGAAACAGAACGGCCCGGCCTGGATAGGGTTTGGCCGGTGTTGCACAGCCTGCTCGACCAAGCCTTTCGCCTGGATCAGAGCGGCTGGGATCATGGCGATCTGCGCTGTGTCACCGAACATGTGCGCGTCTGGGGCGATCGCCCCAGGATCATTGACTTCAGCCGTGCCAGTCAAGACCGCCGCCCCGCCAATGTCACGACCCTGGTCCAGGGAATTTGGATTGGGACGGCGATCGCCGCCACCCTCCAGCGCCAATATCCCAGTACCTCCCTTGCCCAGGGTGCTGCTCCACACCGCCAGCCGCTGATCCAGCATCTGCGCCAATACAAATTGGCCCCCAGCGACAATACCTATCAGGTACTGCTAAATTTCCTAAAGCCGTAGTATTATCTGGTCGATCCATCGTTTGAATAGGATCGGCAACTGGCACCTAATCTGTGGGAATATTCAAGGATTCGGCATGGTAACCATAGCGATTGACGAGACCCGTGAACGACGTATTGCTGAAGAGATTCTCGCCGATACGGAGAGCGATGAAGAACGGGCAACCGCTTGGTATCACTACTTAGACGGTCAGATTACGTTTCCCTTCCAGGCCCTGTTTGAGGGGGATGAAGAGGTGGAAGTTGTCTCCATGGCCGTCGAAGAGGACTGCCTGGACGAGATGAAAATGGAAGTCCGCTACAGCGACAGCTTCGGGGAAGAGCCCTTCACTGCCTTGGCCGTCGATCTTGAACCCTTGGATGCGGACGATAGCAGCACCGAAGCTGTGGAAGATTGGCAATATTGGTGGGAGCGGGGCAATCGCTTGAATGAGCCAGAAACCGATCCGGTGGCTGACTTTTCCGACGATGACTTGGACGATGTCGATGATGAAGATGTGGATGTGGATGTGGATCTGGATGGCGAAGAAGAATAGCGCCCTGGGTCATATTCGCCAGCCGCTGGCCAGCCTGTCCTATCCCCAGCATTGCTGAATTAGGGGATGACCCCCGCCCCCGTAGGGCCATAGCACTGCCATGGCACTGCCATGGCCCTACAGGAGCCCAAACATTCCTTGTTTCAGCACATGCCAGATTGAACGTCCACAGCTTGAACACAGCTTGAACATCCACAAATCTGGCATTCACCCATCTGGCACCCATAAATCTGGCACAATAGCAGGCGGCCCCAACCAGTGCTGACCATGCCCCAATCTCCCATCACCATCCGCTTTGTGGATGAAGCCCAGCTCGCCCAGGAGCCTGCTGCTGTAAGGAGTTGGTGCAAGGCTTCGGGCTTCGTCGCCCAGCCCGGCCAATTTTGCCTGGTTCCAGGCATGGCTGTGGGTGTGGAAGGCGCGATCGCCCAAGTCCTCCTAGGCCAACCCACCTCCCTCGATACCTGGAGCCTCGGCCTCCTCTCCACCACCCTGCCCCCTGGGCACTATGCCCTGGAGGCCGATCTGCCCGGAGAAATTGCCACCAAACTTTGCCTGGGCTGGAAGCTGGGACAATACCGCTTCGATCGCTACAAACAAGCCGGACCGACGGGCACCCCAGCAGAACTGCCCGAATTGCAGATTCCCAGCCAGGCGGATAGCGACTACATCGAAGCTGCTGTTGCTGCCACAACCCTGACACGGGACTTGATCAACACCCCCGTCAACGATATGGGGCCAACCCAGCTCGCCGCCGAGGCCCTTGCCCTCGCCCAGGTCCACGGCGCTGAGATCAGCATCATCATCGGCGATGACCTGCTGGCCCAGAACTACCCCATGGTCCATGCCGTCGGTCGAGCCAGCAGCGATCTGCCCCGCGTGATCGACCTTCGCTGGGGCGAAGCCGATGCCATGGCGGTTACCCTCGTGGGCAAAGGCGTTTGTTTTGATTCCGGCGGTCTCAACATCAAGTCCAGTGGGGGCATGAAGCTGATGAAAAAGGACATGGGCGGCGCAGCCCAGGTTTTGGGAGCAGCTAAGATGATCATGCAACTCAATTTGCCCGTGCGGCTGCGGGTGTTGGTTGGCGCAGTGGAGAACAGCATCTCCGGCAATGCCATGCGTCCCTTGGACATCCTTAACAGCCGCAAAGGTTTGAGCGTGGAAGTGGGCAATACGGATGCGGAAGGTCGCTTGGTGCTGGGGGATATCCTCTGGGAAGCAGCCAGCGAGGATCCCGCCCTTGTGGTGGACTTTGCCACGCTCACGGGGGCGGCTCGGGTGGCTCTGGGCTCGGAGTTGCCCGCCCTGTTTGCCAGCCAACCCGATACCGCAGCGGCCCTGTTGGCTGCGGGGGCAGCCGTGGACGATCCCCTGTGGCAGTTGCCTCTACATCAGCCCTACCGAGCGATGTTGGAGAGCAAGGTCGCGGACCTGTCTAATATCTCCAACTCCAGCTTTGGCGGAGCGATTACAGCGGCCTTGTTTTTGCAGGAGTTTGTTAAGCCAGAGACCAACTGGATGCATGTGGATGTGATGTCTTGGAACCTGCGCAGCCTGCCGGGGCGGCCCGAGGGGGGCGAGGCCATGGCCATGCGCGCGGTGGTGCAAATGATTCAAAATCGAGTTTCAGCGGCCATTTCTGGATAGCCTTTGCTTGACCTAGAATTACAGACCAACCAAGATGCATTAAACTTTTTCTCCAATCTTCGCCAGATCCATGCAGGGAATCTATGCCAGGTCTCATCGATCAAACCCTACTGCTCCAGGCAGTTGTCTTTGCAAGTCAAAAGCACCGCACCCAGCGACGCAAGGATGGTGTGACGCCCTATGTGAACCATCCACTCCAGGTGGCCTTGATTCTGGCTGAGTTTGGCGGCATTGTCGATGCCGAGATTCTGTCTGCTGCGGTGTTGCATGACACTGTTGAGGATACGGATACGACCCTGGGGGAAGTGGGGATGCATTTTGGCGATCGCGTCCGCGCCCTAGTCGCAGAAGTCACCGATGATGACACCATGCCCCATCCGTTGCGCAAGCAATCTGAAATTGACCATGCCCCCCAGCTTTCCGAGGGAGCCACGTTGATTAAGCTAGCCGATCGCACCTCCAACGTCATGGACCTAGTAGAAGCGCCAGCAGCGGGCTGGGATCTGAAGCGGCGGCAGGGCTATCTGGTCTGGGCAGAGCGGGTGGTCAATGCCTGCAAGCCCGTGAATCGGCCACTGTTGGAGAACTTTCGAGAGGTGGCGGAGCGAGTGCGGGAGCAGTTGGGAATGCTCCCCAGCAGCCAGTTTCCCGACAGCCAGTTCTCCAACAGCCAATTAACAGCCCGCTCCTGACCCCTGCTTGCTGGATCGTAACGTTGAAATCAAAATTCCCAGGATGCGATCGATTTCTTTGATGAAATAATCACTGCGATCAATGGCCACCACAGTGCCACAGAGGCTCAAAAATTTCCAATCTGTTCCCGTCGTCACAGCTCCATAGACTGTCTCTGAGACTGTTTCTGCGACCGTTTCTGTAGCCGTCTCCGTAGGTAATGGATGCTTGAGATTGAAAAGCTGAGCCGCTCGCATGGTTGCAATACATTGGCCTAATCCAGATTTAATGCTCTCGTTTTTGGCCTCTACAATCATCATCACCGGACGACTAATCTCATACTGCTCTGGACTTTGACAGAGTAGAAAATCACAGAAACCTTCTAGGCCCAGCCTGGCATCGACATTAAATTCAGACCCGGAGAATAGGCTTGCTTGGTAGTTGAGGTGGCGGCGTACTTCGATTAAAACGGGCATGATGGCCAGCTCAGAGCGGGCTTTTTCCGTGTTGATGGCGGTGATCAGCGGCAAATGTTCTTCGAGGGTGGTAACCAGGTGCTGGCTGGGCGCGATCGCTGGCGTCTCCCGAAACAGATCGAGATCTTCGCGTAGGCTAATGCCCAACTCAGTTTTGACTTTGCTGAGGGTGAAGGCACTGTAGGCCATGGTTCTGACTCAACTGGGCTCCACTGGTACTTTAGCGCGATCGCACCCCCAAAGATAACTCCCAAAGACGAAACCCCAGACAACACCAAAAGACGGCTTCAGCCCCTGGGCTGCCCCCCCAACAGCAACCTCAGTTGTTCATGCAAGATCTCCTGTTCTTTATTCAAGGCCTCTAGGCGTCCCAACAGCGCATTGATTTCACCCTTGCGCAGCTCGCCGGGCTGGAGCGTTTGTTCAAGGTAGAGCACCTCCTCTTCATCGCCTAGGCCCAGTTTGGCGGGCCGCCAGGGAAGGGAGAACAGTTTGAGCCAGTTGGCTGGATTGAGCACCAGCTTGAGCAAATTGAAGCTGAGAACCGCCAGCAGCAAACCGCCAAAGACTGCCCCAACGGGGTGAGCCGTGGCCCAGACCACTAGCCGATGCTCCCCTAGCCAGCGCTGGGCGGGCAGGCTCAGCCAAGCCTGGAGCTGGTGGAGGCGATCGCCCAATCCCGTCCCCAATGAATCTGGCCAATGAGCTGTTAGATCATCTGGTAAACGATCTGCTAAGACCTCGTCCAGGCGCTGTCCTAGGCCCTCGGCTCCCTGGCGCACCTGTTGACTGCGCTGGCTGAGTTGTTCGCCGATCTGCCCGCTGAGCTGAATTTTTGCCTGCTGAAGGGATTCTCCAGACTGCCGGAGGGATTGCTGGAGTCGATCGGACAGGGCTGCTTTTGTTTCGAGCGGCAAAGTCTGGGGCGTCACGTTTGCCCAAGCTGGTTCCCAGGCTGGGCCCGCCACGGGTGATGGAAGGGGCTGCTGGCTGGTTGGCTGACTGGCTAGCGGACTGGCTGGCTGGCTGGCCTGTTCCAGGGCCGACCGGACAAGGAGCAAAAGAGCGTGGGGATCGAAGGGGGCAGCCATGGCGGGAAGAGAATTCCAAAAATAGAACAAGTTCGCTCTGCCACCATTATTGGCGATCGCAGCCTCAAGAATACAGCCTCCCAGAGCCAGCCTGCCATGGCGAACTGGCCATGCCGAGCCTGCCACGCCAAGGCTGGGCCGGTCGGCTAACTCCTACCACACAGACTACTGGGAAACTAGCGTAGATCGCTACAGCAAGGTGCAACTATCCAGACCATCACGCTTTGGGAAGACCGTATGCTTTGGGAAGACCGTATGCTTTGGGAAGACCGTACGCAGGATGCCTGGGCCAGGCTCATCTGGGCCACCCCATCTACTCCCTGAACCACAATCAGTCGATCGCCTTGGCCAACCCACTGTTGAAGCTGGCCCAAAGCCTGATCCCAGCCCAGAAAAAGCCCCGCTGGTTCGGCGGCAACCTGCCCCGGCTCCTGGGGAACTGGACTGGCCTGGAATTGATTGGCCTGGAATTGATTGGCCTGGAATTGACTGGCCTGGAATTGACTGGCCTGGAATCGACGCTTAACCCGACGAGCCTTGCAGAGCGCGCGTTCTAGTACGCCGCGCAGATTGCCCTTGGTCACCTTTTCTCCCAGCAACTCCGACAGCGATCGCCAAAGCTGGGAACCCACATCCTTGGCATGGCCTTCGGTGCAGCCATAGCTCTGGGCGATCTCGCCATAGCGTCGCCCCTGGCAGACCTGTTGCAGGATCAGCCGTTGGAGATCGCTCAAACAACGTCCCTGGCGATCGCGCACCAGTTCCTCCAGCAACTCCAGCATCGTTCTTCCCGCTTCCCTCTCAAAGGCATTGTCCATGGATTTCCCAGGTTAATCTAGGCAGCCCTACAGCCGTTCTGCGTGAATTTTCGGAAAATTTCAGCTTCTCTGCCCGCTTCGCCCTGGCCGCGATCGGCTCCAGGCAAGCCCCAGGCCATCCGACTTTATTCCCGACTTTTTCCGACCGACAAATGCCCAGTCCATTGCCTAGCTTAGGAAGCGCAGCCTGGCTGCCCGCTCCTCAGAGCCCCAGCCCAGGGCCACAGCCCTGGACAGCCACCCCAGCTAGAGATGGACCATTTTGGCTGGAGCTGGGCAGCCTGAGTATGGATCGATGCCCCAAGCTCCGTCACTCCCTCACTGCCAACTTAGTACCGCCGCCTTACGACCCGCAATCTACGACCTACAACCTACAACATCTTCGTCTGAGACCCAGCCCATATTCAGTCAATACCCAGCCATGAACGCCACCTTCAAAACCCGCCCTGCCGAACTCCATGCCCAGGGTCTTCCCCGCCATGTCGCCGTGATCATGGATGGCAATGGTCGCTGGGCCAGCCAACGCCACATGCCCCGCATTGCCGGTCATCGCCAGGGAGCCAAAGTGCTCAAGGATTTGGTGCGCTGCTGCAAGGATTGGGGCATTCCGGCCCTGACGGCCTATGCCTTCTCCACCGAAAACTGGCGGCGTCCCACCGAGGAAGTCGATTTTCTGATGGCCCTGTTTGAAAAAATGTTGCGTCACGAACTCAACGAAATGGATCGCGAGGGAGTTCGCCTCTCCTTCATCGGTGACCTGAGCGGGCTGACGCCCTCCCTCCAGCAGATCATGGCGGAGGCCATGGCTCAAACCGCCGATAACCGAGCTGTCCATTTCTCCGTGGCCGTCAACTATGGCGGACGCCATGAGCTGGTCCAGGCTTGCAAAGCCGTGGCAGCCCAGGTCCAGCGCGGCGAGCTGACGCTCCCAGAGATCGATGAAGCCCAGTTAGAACAGCAGCTTTACACCGGCTCCACCCCGAGCCCAGACCTGCTGATTCGTACCAGCGGCGAGCAGCGCCTCAGCAATTTCTTGCTGTGGCAACTGGCCTATGCGGAACTGTACTTCACCGATGCATTTTGGCCAGATTTTGACCGGGCGGCTTTTGCCCAGGCGTTGGTCGCGTTTCAAGGGCGCGATCGCCGCTTCGGTGGGCTCAATGGGCCAGCGAATTCTAGGGGGGCGATCGCAGCTCAGGGCAATGTTAGCCCGGCGGCCTCTCGATCCGTTACTACAATCCTGACCGCTTAGGTCAAAATGCTAACTGGTTCAACAAAATAAAGCAATCCTTCGCCTATCTTGATCAATCTTAAAGATTGAACGGGGCTCAATTCTAGATAATACACGAAAGCTAGCGCTGCTTTCGCCCTAGGCTGAGCTGTGCTCCCCCTGGGGAGATCCACAGCCCAGGAACAAGGCCCCTCCAAGGGCAGCGCCCCCTTCACTTCTGAGGCCCCTCAATGACTCAACGCCCCATCATCCTTGGCATTGTTGGCGACAGCGCTGCGGGAAAAACCACCCTAACCCGAGGCATTGCCAAGGTCTTGGGCGAAGAAGACGTCACCGTGATCTGTACCGATGATTATCACCGCTACGATCGCCAGCAGCGAGCTGAAATGGGCATCTCCGCCCTCCATCCCGACTGCAACTATATGGACATCATCCAGCAGCACCTAGCCCTGCTGCGCACTGGCCAGTCCATTCTCAAGCCGATCTATAACCACACCAGCGGCCAATTTGACCCACCGGAATACATCCAACCCAAACGGTTTGTCGTTGT
>JAAUQQ010000238.1 GCA_012032745.1 Synechococcales cyanobacterium RM1_1_8 | reverse complement strand
GTAGTTATACACGCGACGGCATTGCTCCAACCAGTCAAGCATTTGAGCTTCTTGGTCAAGTCCTGGATAGATTCGGTAGCTGTAGGTCAAATTCAACATAGCTACATTCTAACAGATTTACACCTCCTGTTAGAACCGATAGATAGTGTGTCGATTTTCGGGGCATCGAGCCCCTCAATCTACGCGGGGTGTCCATGTATCCCGACGCTGACCTTTCAGGTACAGCGCGGGACTTATAGCCCCCCGAACCCCCCATTAGTTAAATGGAGAAGAAATCAATCGGGTGATCTCCCATGGCCCATTTTCCCCCGCAACTGCACGCCCTGCCCAAAATTTAGAACAGCAAGAGTTTACTCACATCAACGGCTAGTTCCGGAAATGCAAGGGGAGCAATGCTGCCCACCGTCAGCGCTTGACGATGCTGGTAGCGGTCTCCTGCGGGCTCTCGCAGCACAACTAACTCCTTATTTCGCAAGTCTAAAATCCAATATTCGGGGATGCCAGCGGCAGCGTAGATCTGTTGCTTTTCGCCAAAGTCCTTGGCTCGCGTGGCATAGGAAATTTCGATCAACCAGTAAATGTCGCTGGGGTAAGGATGGCGATCGCGATATTGCTCAAAGGGCAACTGAACAATGGCAATATCCGGCTCCGGCTCCGAGGTCTCCAGCGTAATCGGATGGGCCTCCCGGATAAAGGCTTTATCGGCCAACAGAGCGCGAAAATGATTTGCGCCTTCGCTCACGCGAGACGTATGGGGAGCCCCTTCAGCAGGCATTTCAACGATTTCTCCATTCAGTAGCTCAACTCGCCGATCTGCCAAAATGCCCGCTTCAATCATGCGGTGGTAGTCCGCGACCGTCCACTTCACGAGGGTTGCCATAGCCATAGCCCCAGCGATTGATGCCCCCATTCTACAAGCTGGGCTGGGCTCCCGCTGGCGTCAGCAAAATCAACGAGGGGACGCCCCAGGAATCGAGCATCCCAGGTCAAGGGGCGGAGATTTCATCAGTCAACATTGTCCAACGGTAGGGACGTTCCGCCGAACGCCCTGCCAAGCCATGGGATTGGCCCAATCCAACAAACAGCCCAGATGAACAGCGGTTCATTCCTACTTGAAATTTACCAGCCGCGCAAAGCTCTCTGGCTCTAGGCTTGCACCACCCACCAAGGCTCCATCAATCTCCGGCTGAGCCATAATCTCATCCACGTTTTCCGGCTTGACCGAACCGCCGTACTGAATTGGCACATCGGCATTGTGGAGCTTGCCGCGAATCAGGCCAATGACGCGATTGGCTTCCTCACAGGCACAGGTCTCCCCCGTGCCGATCGCCCAAATCGGCTCATAGGCAATGATCAAATTATTTTGGTCCACCCCCGCCAAGCCCTGCTTCAACTGGGCAAAAATCACCTGCTCTGTATCCCCTGCATCGCGCTGCTGCTTGCTCTCGCCCACGCAGAGAATCGGCGTCAGGCCCGCTGCCTGGGCTGCCCGCAGCCGCTGGTTTACCGTTTCGTTGGTCTCGCCAAAATATTCACGCCGCTCGCTGTGGCCGATGATCACATAGCGCACGTTGATTTCCGTCAACATCGCCGCCGAAATCTCGCCCGTATAGGCCCCACTCTCGGCCCAATGGACATTCTGTGCTCCCACCCGCACGCGGCTGCCATGGAGGTTTTGCCCCAGGACCGCCAAATCCGTAAACGGCACACAGAGAATGATTTCTCGCCCCTCCGGCGTATCCTCTAGCTGTGGTAGAAAGCCTTGCAGAAACTCAGCGGTTTCCGCTTGGGTTTTGAACATCTTCCAGTTGCCAGCGATGACGATTTTGCGCACTGCTTAGGGGGCTCAACTTCAAAAGGGCATTAGCTAGTCTATATGACTGAGGCGGTGGGAATCGGAGAAGAGAACTGGCAATGGGTAATGGGCCATCGGGAACTTGCTGGCCCATTACCCATCACCTATTGCCTTTGAGCGCTTTTCAGCTCCCTACTCCACAGTCCAGGTTTGGCCATTGAGGGTGACGCGATCGCCCACGGCCAATTTCCGCCCCCGCCGCGTTTCCACGACCCCGTTGACCTCCACCTGGCAGTCTTGAATCAAGAGCTTGGCTTCACCGCCGGTCTCCGCGAGATTCTGAAATTTGAGAAACTGGTCCAGTTTGATCGGCTTTTTTTCGTTGCTCATAGGTACCTACTGCTGGCTACTGCGGGGTCCAAGCTCGGGGTGGTATCAAGATTATGTTAGAGGCAAAGGGCGGGGCGGGTTGGCGGAGGTCCAGGGGCTGGGTCTTCTGGCTGGGTCTTCTGGTTGGACCGACTGAGTTTCGCCCCCTTATTTTGCTAGGGTTTGGGATGGCAAGACCGCCGAGAGCAAAGATTCTGACCGCGAGCCGTTCCCTGGCGGCTTGCGGGCGATCGCCCCCTTTGAGGACTCCCCCTTGACCAGTGTGCGCCAGACCCGAGCCCGGATGAGACCCATGGCGCAGCGCGATCGCCGCTCCAATTATTGGCTGCTGCTGCCGTTCCTTCAGCCCCAAACCGGCCAGATCCTCCGGGCCTTGGTCTGTACGCTGGTGTTCAGCATCTTTTGGCCGATCCTGGCCCAGTTGTTTGGCTCCGTGGCGGAGTACCTGGGCAAGGGCCAGGTGCGGGAGATGGCCCGGTTGGCGGGGGTGCTGGCGGGGGCCTTTTTGATTCACAAAATTGCCCAGTATGGCCAGGATTCGCTGATGGCCAAGGCGGCCCTGGCGATCGCCCTGGACCTGCGCCGCGCCCTCTATGCCCATTTGCAAAAGCTGGACCTGGGCTACTTTGAATCGGCCAAGACCGGCGACCTCACCTACCGCCTCACCGAGGATGTGGATCGGGTGGGCGAGGTGATCAAAAAGCTGTTCCATGACTTCGCCCCCTGCATTTTGCAGCTGGTGCTGGTGCTGGCTTACATGGTCTACCTCAACTGGCAGCTCACCCTCTCGGCCCTGGTGATTGCGCCGCTGATGGCGGCCCTGGTGAGCTGGTTTGGCGAGCAACTGCTGCGCTTTTCCCGCCGCAGCCAAAACCGCATTTCGGACCTGTCCTCGCTGCTGACGGAAGTGTTTTCTGGGATTCGGCTGATCCGGGCTTTTGCAGCGGAGGGCTACGAGGAGGAGCGCTTTCGGGCGATCGCCGAAGAGAACCGCCGGGCCAACTACTCCGCCGCCTGGCTCCAGGCTGTGCAGCATCCGGTGATCGGCTTTTTGTATGCCATGAGTATCTTAGTGATTTTACTGCTGGGCACCTGGCAGATCTCCGCAGGCAACCTCACCGGCAGCAGCTTTGTCAGCTACATCGCCGCCGTGGTCATGCTGGTGGACCCCATCGCCCACATGACGGAAAACTACAATTTGTTCAAGCAGGCCGAGGCTTCGGTGGATCGGGTGTTTGAAATCATGGCTGTGGAGCCCAGGGTGCTGGAGCGCAATGATGCCACGGCCCTGCCCACGGTCAGCGGCAAGGTGGAATATCGCAATATCCAGTTTTCCTACGATGGCGCGATGGGCCAGGCCAGCCAGCCGGTGCTGCGGGGCATTGATTTGATCGCCCTGCCGGGGGAGGCGATCGCCCTGGTCGGGGCCTCCGGCGCGGGCAAAACCACCCTGGTCAACCTGTTGCCCCGTTTTTATGACCCCCAGGCTGGCGAAATCCTGATCGATGGCATCGACATCCGCAGTGTCACCCTGCGCAGCCTGCGGCGGCAGATCGGCATCGTCCCCCAGGAGACGATTCTGTTCTCCGGCACCGTTGCCCAAAACATTGCCTTCGGCCAGCGCGATATTGACCTCGCCGCCGTAGAAGCTGCCGCTCGGGTCGCCAATGCCCACCAGTTCATCAGCCAACTGCCCGAAGGCTATGGCACTTGGGTGGGGGAGCGGGGCGTGAATTTGTCCGGGGGGCAGCGGCAGAGGGTGGCGATCGCCCGCGCCGTCCTGCTCAACCCCCGCATCCTCATCCTCGACGAGGCCACCTCTGCCCTGGATTCCGAATCCGAGGCCCTGGTCCAAGAAGCCCTGGAGCGGCTGATGGTTAACCGCACCGTGTTTATCATTGCCCACCGCCTGGCCACCGTGCGCCGGGCCGATCGCATCCTGGTGGTTGAAAAGGGCCAAATCGTCGAATCGGGCAGCCACAATCAACTACTGGCCCAGGCCGGTCGCTATGCGGGCTACTATGCCCAGCAGTTCAGCAGCTAGGGCACCGGCCTGGCAAAGCTGATATCTCTGGCAGCTTAACTTTGAGACTCAACAGGACTTTGAGACTCAACAGGACTTTGAGACTCAACAGGCTCGCTTGCAAGCTCCGTGGGTTCGGTTGGGTTTGCTGGGGAAATGTTATGAACATGGACTGTGGCCTGATCTGGCGCATCCTGACCCGTTTCTGGGCTGACAGCCAAAACTTCTGCTTCTGGCCGCCGCTCGGAAAAGCCCCAGGCAAACACCAGGGCGATGAACACCACCATGGCCCACTCCGGCGGCACCCAGCTTTCGTGGATGACGCGCACCAGCAGCCGCATCGCCACCAGGGCCACCGCCACATAGCCCGCATCTTCTAGGTGGCTGTATTCATCGAGCCAGCGAATGAACAGCCCCGCCATGAACCGCAGGGTGATGACGCCGATCGCCCCCCCGGTGATCACCAGCCAGGTTTCCTTGGACAGGGCGATCGCCGTGGTGACACTATCGAGGGAAAAGGCCAAGTCCGTCAGAGCAATCAAGGGAATCGCTGCCCAGAGGCTGTGGAGCTGGCGGCTGGCGATCTCCTCCTCGCTGTCGCCCTGGAGAAAAAAGTGTTGGATCACCAGCCAGAGCAAATACATCGCCCCTGCCAGCTCAAATTGCCAATATTGAGTCACCCAGGTCGCCGTCAGAATCAGCAACACCCGCAGGCTAAAAGCCACGACCAGGCCAATGTTGAGGGCCGATTGCTGGAGCTTGGCATCGGGCAGGTTTTGGGCGATCGCCGCCAGGGCAATGGCATTGTCCGCCGACAGCACCGCCTCCAAACAGATCAGCAGCGGCAGCAAAACCAAGGTGTCACTGCTGAAAAATTCAAACGGAGCGAGAATCTGATCCAGCATAGGCCCCAGAAAAACAAAGCGATCGCGATCGAGTCAGGGCATGGCACATCCAAGGCTCGCCCATGGGGATTCCCGAAGTGCAAGCCTGACCTAGTCCTCCAGCATATCCCGTAACATCTCGTTACAGGATCGAACTCCCCCATTCTTAGAATAGAAGCAATCCCAGAAACGCCCGCCCCGCCATGATGCCATCCCCACTCCAGCCCTTCCCCCAGCCCTTCTTCCCAGCATCGGCTGCTGCTGACCCGACTGTAAAGCCCCTGGCGGAGGCGATCGCCCAGGGCTTTGCCCGCTTTCGGGCCGAATATCCCGGCGGTAGCTTTACGGCTCGGGTGGAATGCTTTCCTTCGGAGCCATCCGGTGCTGTCTCCAGCGCCGCCCCTGGCCCCAGACCGCTCTACATTGTCTGTGCCAGCTTGAGCCGGGGGGATCAGCACCCCTGGGTGACGGCCTTGGGCTCGGCTGCTTCGGTGGAAGCGGCTGAGGACCGGGCCAGGCTGCGCTGTTTGGCTTTGGCTGGGGTCGTGGTTGCGACTGTGGCGGCGGCTGAGCCGGAGCGTCGTCAGCTCGAAGCGGAGGGCCAACACCCGGTTCAGGACCAAACCCTGGCCCAGGAACAAAACCTGGCCCAGGACCCAGATCAGGGCCAGGGCTTCGACGATGGCTTGGGTGAAACCCTGATTGACTTAGGCCCCCTGGCGGAGCTGCCCCCGGAGCCGAAGCCCGCCAAGCCGATGCCGAAGAAGCCTGGGAAAAAATCAAAATCAACCAAATCTATTTCCCAGGGCGATCGCCCAGCCAGCCTCCTTCAGCGCCGATGGTTCTGGCGGTTCTGGCGGTTCTGGCGGTTCTGGCGGTTCTGGCGGTTCCAACACTCAAAAGAGCCTGAACGGCAGCGATGCCAAAGATGGTTTGGGGGAGCGTTTGGGGGGCGATCGCCCCAGCGAAGCCCTTGCCGATGGCACGGTTCTGGCCAGCGAAATCCCTGGCGAAACCCTCAATGAACCCTCCGGCGAAGCCTTCGTCGCAGACTGGTCCGATGACCTGGCCCAAATCGCCATCGAACTCAAACGCCTCAACTGGGATGCCCAGCAGGAACGGGACTACCTCCAGCGCAGCTTCCAGAAAACCTGCCTCGATGACATCACTGATCACCGTGAGCTGATGGACTACCTGGCCTACCTCCAGGCCCTGCCCACGGGCTTTGCCCCCGAGGATGACGATGACGATAGCCCCATCGCGGCGGCTGGGCTCAGTGTCGATGAGGCCGATCTGATGCCCCAGTCAATCGATGAGCTGATGGCCAGTGCTGGGCTGCGTCCAGCTTCGGAAATGGTCAATTCGGCTGCGATGGTTGAGCAGGCGCTTGAGATTCCCGCCCCTGCTGAACCCGAGCCCGTTCCAGAACTCGCCCCAGAACTCGCCCCAGAACTCGTTCCAGAATTCGCCCCCGAGCCCGCTCCAGAACCCGCGTCGGAATCCGCTCCAGAAGCCGCGCTCGATGAACCGATCGCTTTTGCCCCCAGCCCGATCGCCCCCGATCGCTCCCTTTCCCGCACCGAAATGATGGATGAGACCGCCCGGCTCTGTCGCTTGCTGGGCTGGAAAACCGCCAGGGCAGCGACTTTCTCCAGGCCACCTACGGCAAGGCCACCCGCAAAGATTTGACTGACAGCGAGATGATGGATTTTTTGCAGCAGTTGCGATCGCTGTCTACTAGCGAAGCGCTGCCCTATTAGCTTGAGGTGGGGGGATGGGGAGATGGGGAGATGGGGAGATGGGAGTCTTTGTGCTGTTAGTTAGTGCCTACTACTCATTATCTAGGGACTAACCCCGATTCGTTCTCCCCCCTCCCGCGATCGCGCGAAATTTGGGAAACTGAGAGGCGTCTTGTAGTCCCTGCTACGCTGAACGCGCCAACCCCGCCGCGCCCGGTAGCTCAAGAGAATATCCCTAAGAGAACACCCCCAAGAGAACATCCATGGTCGCAACCCCCATCGCTCGTCCCAGTTCCATCTCCCATGCCAGCGGTAAGGTCAACGAAGCCCATCGCAAAAGCGTTGGCCCCCTGGCCATGCCGCCGCGATTGCTGCTCGGCCCTGGCCCCTCCAATGCCCACCCAGCGGTGCTCCAAGCCCTGAGCCTGCGCCAGGTCGGTCACCTCGACCCCGCTTTCCTGGCCATGATGAGCGAAGTCCAGGAGCTGCTGCGCTATGCCTGGCAGACTGAAAACCGCATCACCATCCCCGTCAGCGGCACCGGCAGCGCCGCCATGGAAGCCACCATCGCCAACGTGATTGAACCCGGCGAAGTCATGCTCGTGGGCAGCATGGGCTACTTTGGCAACCGCCTGGAAGACATGGGCAGCCGCTACCGCGCCGATGTCCGCGTGATCAAAAAGCCCTGGGGCGAAGTCTTCAGCCTCGATGAACTCAAATCTGCCATGGAGGAGCATCGGCCCAAGGTCTTGGCCCTCGTCCATGCAGAAACCTCCGCTGGGGCTCGTCAACCCTTTGAAGGCGTGGGCGACCTCTGCAAGCAGTACGACTGTCTGTTGATTGCCGATACCGTCACCAGCCTGGGCGGCGTGCCCCTGTTCATCGATGATTGGGGCATTGACTTGGCCTATAGCTGTAGCCAAAAGGGCCTGAGCTGCCCCCCCGGTGCCTCGCCGTTTACGATGGGCGATCGC
>JAAUQQ010000237.1 GCA_012032745.1 Synechococcales cyanobacterium RM1_1_8 | reverse complement strand
ATTCAGGCCGATACCCGGCTGGGCACCAGGGCTGTTGCCAGGACCGGCTTGCATACCGCCCTTGCCGCTGCCCTCGCCAGCTTCGCCCCCCTGGCGATCGCCCTCACCAGCCTCTCCCTGGGAGCCAGTGCCGCCCAGGCCCAGCTCGCCCCCACCAGCACCGCCCCCAGCCCCGAAGAGCGCCAGCGCCCCGAGGCCCAACTCACGCCCCAGGCTGGTGCCATCACGATCACCATCATCAACCGCATCAATAGCACCGTGATTGTTGAGGTGATTGATGAGACGGGGCCCCGCCGCCTGGAGGGCGATCGCACCACCCGGCTCACCAATCTCCCCACCCCCGTCACCGTTACCCTCAATCGCGTGGATGGCGGATTACTCCGGGTTCTGCCTCGCCAGCAGGGCGCAGCCAATGCCCTGGAAGTGTTCCTCGATGCCGAACTGGATCTGGGCCTCGACCGCAGCGCCCTCACCATAGAGACCGATGGGAGCGTATTTTTGAATTAGGGCCGTGGCTTGAATTCGCACTGCGGTGCTGAATTGGATGGCTAGGCTCGGTTCCAGGGCCAGAGCGGCCCTGGGGCGTGGCCGGACGGACCTGGCCTGCAATCGGCAGAACATGGAGAGCGCCCTGGATAACTTGAGCCCATGGAAGGTATATAAGAGAGGCAGGGAAGCTGCCAAGGCTGGGCCGGGAAAGCGATCGCTTCTCCGAAATCTGCCGAGGGCGATCTGTAGTTAATCGTGCTCCTCAAAACGCTTCCTGCAAACTGTGCCCGAGCAGTGCTGCCGAGCGTCACCCCATCGCCCCAGCGCTTTGCTCCACTCGAACCAACGGTCCGAGTCAACTGTTGCCTCTAGTCATACCTTCCCCAACCTCCCATGACCCTATCCAACGGAAACTCCCCTGTGCGTCAGATTACAGAGCAAATTCTCAGTACGCGAAAAATAACGCGTACCGCCCAACAGCAGCTCATGGGCGCACTGCTCTCCAAACAGGCCATCAGCTCCGATGAGCGCGCCATGATTGACCGCATCTTCGATCAGCTCCACCGGGGCCTCCTCCACGTGGTTGATTGAAATCGTGGATTTACACCGTGGATTTACGACGGGGGCAGGCCGATGGAACCGCAGATCGATACAACGCCAGGCCGACGGCTTCCGCGACCCACAGGCCTCGTCAGCCCCCACTCGACAAGGTCAATAAATTGAGGCAAATGGCGATATCCTGGGCCTTCCTGCGAGGGTCGTAAATTCATCTGGGCCTTTCTTGCCATTTTTGAATTTCGGCTGCTAGGCTACAGCAGCGTCCTTGACAAAGGGCGAGTAGCTGTTATGGAACATTGGTGTTGCGAACAATTGGTGTTGCGAACATTGGTGTTGTGAACAACGGTGTTGTGAAAATCCAGCCCCGCACCTCGCAGCATCCGCCTTTCACCTGGGATGGGCCGAGCATCCTCACCGCTGCTTTGATGGCTGTCCTCGCGAGTTCAATGTCCTAACCCTGAAGCTTCCAGAAGTATTGCTTCTGCCTTCCCTGCCCAGACCGCAATGCGCCATGACAAAGCCGACGCCATGACAAAGCCGAACATCCTCCAACTGGCGAAGCAGGGCGATGCCCGCGCCATCACCAGCTTGCTCAATCGCTCGCTCCAGCCCAAGGGCATTACCGCCAAGGCCGCCCAGCGAGACGGTGTTTTGCATGTGCTGCTCGAAGGTGAGCTTCCCCCCAATCAGCCCGCCTCGGTTCGCTGCATCCACCAGGGCTTGCAGAAGCTGGGTTTTGTCGAGACCCCGGTTACGATCTATGGCCGGGAACGGGGCAGTGCTGAGGTCTGCTGGCAGAGCCATCTGGATGCCCCCTTGGTGGGTGATGCCCCCGATGGTGAAGTCTCCGCCACCCCAAATGGGCGCTTTGAACAGCCTGGATTGAACGCTTCGGCGGCCTTCGCGGATCCAGCGGTATCCCCTCCGACCGTGGCTGACCCAGGCCAGGAAGACGGCGCTGAGGCTCCGGGCGCTTGGGATGACTTTGATTTTCGCTCAGCCGGTAGCGATGAAGCCACGGCGATCGCAGACAACCTCGACCCAGGCCCCAATACCGGTCCACATCCCAGCCTAGACAATATCGCAGACAGCACGACTCCTGGCACCCTTGGATCGAGCTATGGAGCCCCCGCCGCTAGCTGGAATGACAGCTTGGTGGAGGATCGCTTTGCGCTCGACTCCCCGGATGAGCCCACGCTGATCGTCCCGCCCCAGCCCGATGAGGAATTGGACAGCGGCCTCCAGGATGAAGATTCAGACAGCGAAATTCTGCTCTCCCTCTGGGACGATGCCGACATCGATGAAGACGACATGCTCGAATCCTCCCAGGATGACAGCGGTGATGCCCTCGACCTCTGGCAAGATGGCGGCAGTTTAGACCCCATGGCGGGCGACCCGGCCGCCTCTGGCAACTCCCCCGGCCTGATTGGCGAACCCAAGGCCAAACGCAAAGGGGCATCCCTGCTGCCGCTGCTGCTGCTGGCCCTGCTGGGCATGGTCGGAGGAGCGGCCACGGCTTCCCGCCTGGGCATGATGCGGCTGCCCTGGCTCGCCAAGGTGCCCGTTGTCGGCCCCCTGTTGACCCCCCCGATGGAGCATCTCCCGCGCCGGGGCTGACCGATGGCGATGATTCCAGCGGCGAGGCCAGTGGAGGTGAGGCCAGTGGAGGTGAGGCCAGTGGAGGTGAGGCCAGTGGCACCAGTGCCTCCCCGAGCCAAGCAGGTACCGTTGACGATTCGGCTGCGGTTGAACCGGCGGCTACGGAAGCGGAGCCCACCGCCGCCACTGCTCCAGGGGCTGTTGTGACCGAAAGCTCCCCAGGGACAGCCACCGCGTCCGCAGACAGCGACGCAGCGCCAACGCCCGTGGCCGAAAGCAGCGTCACGCAGTCCGCCAACGCTGATCCATTCCGCGATGCCGTCAATGCCGCAACCCAAGCTGCGGAACTCGCTCAAATTGCCAGCTCCTCTGAGGATTGGAATATAATTGCCCAGCATTGGACCGATGCCGTGGATGGCATGAAGGCTGTGTCCAGCGACCATCCCCGCTATGACGTTGCTCAGCAGAAAATCTCCGAGTATCAAAGGAATCTGGACTATGCCCTTCGCCTCGCGGCATCTTAGCGGTATCCGCGCGACATCCCCGCAATCCCGATTTCCTGAAGACCTAATTTCCTGAAGACCTAATTTCCTGAAGACCTTGCCTTTCAGGAGACCTGCTCAACCTCCAGGAAGCGCCGTTGATCCTCAGAGGCGCAGTTATGGCCCCAAGGGCTGTTCCAGGACTCTGCGATCTACTGTCCGAGAGGCCAAACCAGGATTAAAATCCTGCCGTAGAAGCCCTGCTGGGCTGACAACGTTGGCCCCGTTCCCGATTTTCAGCCAGGCCGGGGATTGGTTTCAGAATCCCTTGGGGTTATATTCGTAGGGTAAACCAACCGCTCCGATGGAGCATTGATGTCCTCATTTCTAAATTCTTTGGTCAGCGCCGTATAGTTTGCTTACCCCCCCCTATAGAGAAATACTTACACAACCTCGTAATTCAAGAATGAAAAAGCACGAAGTCAATGCCAATTTTGTTCGGTAAACCTGCTGAACTTTTCCGACTTCTCCGGTTAGCAACCTTTCGATCTGAACAGTTTATCTGGGAGCTGTAACCGTCTCTCCCAGGAGCTTGCAGCATTGTTCCCAGGGAATTTGACAGATGCGCGAAGGAGATGTCGTTGATCGAAGCTCACCTGCTGCGGAGGGGGTACAGCTTGTCTGAAAATCATGAGCTGATTTATGATGGATGGATTGACTATTCATTCACCCTAGTTTTGCTTTTATCTGATTCAGTGGCCTCAGCCAGACTTAGGTGTTAGCCTAGCAAGCCGAGTAGAGATGGTTTTCTGGCCTGCTGGGCGATCGCAAATGCCGTAAACCTGATGCATTCATTGCAATCTTCTACGTTTTGGACCTGTTAGTCTCTTGCTTCGTTTGACCTTCCCCGAGACGCGCCTCCCAATTTTGGGTCATCTCTAACTCTCTTTATTAAAACTCTCTAAAGCGTGAAATCAAGAAAACTTGCTGAATTCAAATACCCGGCCCCCCAAACCGTAATGAAAGGCTCTTTGGCCCGGCTGTCAATCTTCGTTGACGGCAACAACATGTTCTACGCCCAGCAGAAAAATGGCTGGTTTTTTGACCCCCGCAAGGTGTTGGCCTACTTCACTCAGCATGAACATACCCAGTTAATGAATGCCTTTTGGTACACCGGCATCAAGGATTCCCAGGACCAGCGCGGGTTCCGGGATGCCCTAATCAGCCTGGGCTATACGGTTCGCACTAAAATACTCAAGGAATATTATGACGACAATTCAGGTCGCTATTCCCAAAAGGCGAACCTGGACATTGAAATCGTAATTGATATGTTCAACACCGTTGAGCAGTACGACAGCGTGATTTTGTTTAGCGGTGACGGTGATTTTGAGCGAGCCATTGAGCTGTTGCGCTCCAAAAACACCCACATTACGGTCATTTCCACTGAGGGAATGATTGCCCGTGAGTTGCGCAACGTTACCGATCGCTACATCGATCTCAACAGCATCCGCCAGTTCATCGAGAAGGATTAGCGGACTTGCGGGGCCAGCGGGCTGGGAGGTGATGGCGATCGCCCCACCGCTCCCTACACTGGAGAAGTTGTGTTGAGCAGGGTGCTGGGCGATCGCCATGACCTATGAAGTAGCCACCTTCTACAAGTTTGTTCCCCTGGGAGATGGAGCGGTGCGGCTGCGGGCTGACCTGCTGGACCTCTGCCAGCAGCAGCAGCTCTGCGGCACAATTTTGCTGGCCCCGGAAGGTATCAACGGCACCCTCGCAGGTCAGGCCGATCGCCTGGGCAGGGCCCTGGATCAGCTCAAACAAGATCCACGCTTTGCCGACCTCCAGCCGCGCTGCTCCACCGCCGAGACCGCTCCCTTTGACCGGCTCAAGGTCAAACTCAAGTCCGAAATCGTTAGCTTTGGCCAGCCGGACCTCTCACCAAACCAGGTCGGAACCTACGTCTCCCCCACCGCATGGAACCAGCTCATTACAGATCCTGAGGTCTTGGTGGTCGATACCCGCAACCAATACGAAGTCAGCATCGGCAGCTTCGCGGGAGCCATCAACCCCAAGACCGATCGCTTTCGAGACTTTCCTGCCTACGTCGAACAGGCGCTAGACCCGGCCCAGCACCGCAAAATCGCGATGTTCTGCACCGGGGGCATTCGCTGTGAGAAGGCATCGGCCTACCTGCGCCAGCAGGGCTTCGAGCAGGTCTACCACCTCCAGGGCGGCATCCTCAATTACCTAGAATCCATCCCCGCTGAGCAGAGCCTTTGGCAGGGTGAATGCTTTGTCTTTGATGGGCGGGTGGCGGTGGGCAATGGACTGGCCCCCGGCAGCCACGGGATGTGTCAGGCCTGTGGCCACCCGGTCTCTATCCTGGACCAGGCCAATCCCCGCTATGTGCCAGGCCAGTCTTGCCCCCACTGTTGGGTGGCTCCGGGGAATTGAGCCCTGGCAAATGTGAAAATTTTCAGACTTATTTTCAGACTTATTTTCAGACTTCAGGTTCAAACCAGGGTTCAAATTAAGAATGTTATGGAAAGCGCCCCAGGGATGGCCATCCTGGGAGATATTCGAGATATTACTGTCGCGACTTGAAAAATTCCCATGGTGACGACTCGACTGACGGTGACGACTCGACTGCGCCAGCTCCTAGCCCCCCTGCTGCTCAGCGCCATCCTGTTGCTGTCCACCGGCTGTACGGCCTTTGCGCCCCCGGCTCCGCCCTCCCAGTTTGAACAGGTTCAGGAAGAAACCTCAGGCCGCAAGGCAGAATCTGCGGTGGCCGAGGATGCCACCCAGGGCAGCGAGTTCAATCGCTTTTTCCCCCGTAGCGTGGCCGGTTACGATGGCTACCAGGTCGTGGCGGCCCAGGAGAAAAAAGGCTTCGCCGAGTTCAAGGTGAACAAGGATGGAGCCAATGTGGCGGTACTGTCGATCAATGACACCAGTAGCAATCCTGGTGCCGCAACGAAATATTCATCGAGCAGTCGAGAGATCCAAGGCTTTCCTGCCCTGGGCATTGGCAATAATGGAACGGGGGTGTTGGTGGGCGATCGCTACCAGGTCAAGGTCCAATCCCGCAGCGACAGCTTCAGCGCCGACGATCGCGATGCTTGGTTGCAAAAATTTGATCTCCAAGGCTTGTCCAAGCTCTAGGGCTCCGATGCCGTCACCCGATGCCGTCACCCGATGCCGTCACCCCATCGCTCGATGGTCGCTCGATGGTTGATCAATCATTTATCAGTTCTGTCCGTTCGCAGTTCTAGCCATTCGCAGTTCCCGCCATTCACTGCCCTGACCATCGGTCGGGGCCTGCTACAAGGAGTTAATTTTGAGCAAGAAACCTGTTTATACCCTGGTGGATGAGCTACCCCAGCGCGGGCTGACGGTCATGTCCCTCAAAGCCCTAGACTTCGCCGTACCCGGTGCCTGGGATAACCTGACCGGCTTCGTCAACACCATCAAGGTGGTCACGGGCGAGACCGATGAAGCCTTGATTCAAACCATTGGTGAGCGCGCCATCACGCTCTACAACGACAAGTCCGAAGGCTACCAAAAGGCCCTGTGGCTCTACCAAACTGTGGACGGTGCCTCCAGTGCCCTGGGGGCTGGCATGTTGGCCAATAAGGCGACGGAGAATATTTCCTTTCTGGGCTTGATCAACAAGCTGACGCCTAAGCCGGAAAAGGCCCAGAGCTTTGACCTGACGGTGAAGCTGGTGGTGGAGCTGGTGGCCTTTTGCCAGATCAACGGCATCCCTGGCGATAGCATTGGCGACTTCCTCGGGGCGGTGAAGGACTATGGCGGTGAGTCGCTGATGCGCATGGCGGCCCTGGTCTGCTATGACGGTTTGGTGCCCCTGGGGCCGGGCTTTGCCCAGAAGGGGCTGGAGACGTTGAAGCAGTCGAGCGCTTCGGATTTGGATAGCAATCAGACCTTTAAGGGGGTGAAGGAGCTGATTCCGGGCGATCGCGACAAGGGTAAGCTGGCGTTTATCACCGAGAGCTTTGAGTCTGTCCAGGATTGGATGGTGGGGTTTGTGGGCGATCGCGGCCTCACCCAAGACAAAGTTGTCAATAGCCTCAGCAAGGCGGTGGATCTGTCGAAGGACAAGCTGGAATATTTGGGTGCTTTTTTGGATGTGAGCACGAATTATTACGAGCATACGGGCATTCAGACGCTGACGCGGCGGTTGATCGAGCGGGCAGCGGCGGAGGTGTGATCCAAGCGGTGGGGGGTGAGGACGGTAGGGTGAGTTTCTGCGCAGTAAAACTCACCTTGCTGAGGGGTGTTACGGGGGCGATCGCGCTCTCGGTTGAATGCCATCTCAGGGCGATCGCTGCAATGGCGATCGCCTTGGCGTTGGTGCGTTGCCCGTTAGGACAAGGCATTACGGCGGCATGGTTACGGGCGGCATGGTTACGGGCGGCATGGTTACGGGCGGCATGGTTACGGGCGGCATGGTCACAGTCGCAGTCGGCAATGACTTCGCGGAAGCCGCCGCCCACGGGGGGCTGGACGCGCAGGACTTCTTGGATCACCGCATCCAGGTAGGGCATTTGCTTGAAGCTGCCGAGGCTGAGGGGTTGGTTGAGGAAGGACTGTTGTTCGGCGCGGGCTTTTCTAGGGCGTCAGGATGTTGTGCCATCAACAGGCAGAAGCTGGCGATC